>JAGGSO010000103.1 GCA_021159055.1 Candidatus Bipolaricaulota bacterium
CACCCCGGAGGGGAAGCGGCCCAGGCAAGCCGAGACCCCGCTCCCCGCCTGGGCGAACCGGAAGATGTTGTCGATGAACAAAAGCACGTCCTTTCCCTCTTCGTCGCGGAAGTACTCGGCGAGGGTCACCCCGGTGAGCCCGACACGGAACCGCGCTCCGGGCGGCTCGTTCATCTGGCCGTAGACGAGGGCGGTGTTCTTGAGCACCCCGGCCTCCTTCATCTCCAGGTAGAGGTCGTTCCCCTCGCGGGTCCGCTCCCCCACCCCGGCGAAGACGGAATAGCCCTGGTGCTCGTAGGCAATGGAGCGGATCAACTCCATGATGAGGACGGTCTTTCCCACTCCGGCTCCGCCGAACAGCCCGATCTTCCCTCCTTTGGGGAACGGGGCGATGAGGTCGATCACCTTGATCCCGGTCTCGAAGATCTCGGTCTCGGTCTCCTGGTCGAGGAGGGACGGGGCAGGACGGTGGATCGAGTAGCGCTTCTTCGCATCGACCGGGGGAAGCTCGTCGATCGGTGCACCGACGAGGTTGAGCATCCGCCCCAACGTCTCCGGCCCGACCGGGACAGTGATCGGTCCCCCGGTGGCGATCACCTCCATCCCCCGTGACAGCCCATCGGTCGAATCCATCGCGATCGCCCGCACCACGTCGTCGCCCAGGTGCTGCGCCACCTCCAGAACCAGGTCAGGAGCACCGTCCCGTGGGATCACGAGCGCGTCGTTAACCCGCGGCAATTCCCCCTTGGTGAACCGGGCATCGATCACCGGCCCCTTGATCTCGGTTATCCTTCCTACCGCCTTCTTGTCAGCCATCTTTCATCCCCCATCCTTTAATCCTGATCCAGCGATCATTCACTCTCTCAGTGCTTCTGCCCCGCCGACGATGTCCGCGATCTCGCGGGTGATCGACTGCTGGCGCGCCTTGTGGTAGAACCGAGTAAGGACGGTCAACAGATCATCGGCGTTGTCGGTTGCGTTCTTCATCGCCTGCCTCCGGATCGCGTGCTCGCTCGTCTTCGTCTCGAGGAGGAGCCCGAATATCTTCCCCTCAAGGTAGAGAGGAAGGGCGATCGCGAGCATCTCGGCTGCGTCCCCCGGCTCTACGATCGCCTCCCCACCCGCCGGCGCAACCCGGATCGGGAGGAGGTCGACGGTCACCAGCCGCTGGGCGAGGTCGGAGACGAACTCCATCCCGACGACAACCAGCTTTCCGATCTCACCAGCGGTGTAGAGATCGATCGCGTCGCGGGCGATCCTCCGCGCCGCCTGGATGCTCGGCTCCTCGTACAGGTGGGTATAAGCGCGCAGGATCTCGATCCCTCGTTGGGTGGAGAAGTGCGCCCGCGCCTTCTCTCCCCCGGCGAGGATCTTGCCCCCGTCCCGCGTCACCATCTCCTCCGCCTTCCGGTTTATCTCCCCTTGGAACCGGCCGCACAGGCCCCGGTCAGCGTTCAACGCCAGGACTCCGACGGCGGTGGAGCCGTTGTCAGCCAGGAGCGGGTGCGAGACCTCGGTTCCCTGGGCAAGAAGGGCGGCGATGAAGCTCTCAAGGGCGGCGACGTACGGGCGGGCCGGTTCCAGCCGCCGCTTCATCCGCGTCAGCTTGGTCATGGCGATCGCGTTCATCGCCTTGGTGATCTGGCGGATGTTTTCGATGTTCCCGATCCGCCGCTTGATCGCGCGTACGTTCTCCGCCATCGGCTATCCTCCGAACCGTTCCTTGAATTCACGCACCGCTCGCTCCAGCTTCGCCTCGATCTCCGGGGTGAATTCCTGTTTGTCCCGCAACTCATCGAAGATGTCTTCATGTTCTGAATGGAGGAAGCGCAGCCATCCTTCCTCGAACCGGCGCACTGCCCCGACGTCGATGTCCGCAAGGTGGTTCTTCACCCCGACGTACAGAGCGACAACCTGATCCTCCACCGGCATCGGCTGATACTGATCCTGCTTCAGGATCTCCATCAACCGATCCCCGCGGGCGAGCTGGGCCTTGGACGCCTCGTCGAGGTCGGCGGAGAACTCGGCGAATGCGGCGAGCTCGCGGTACTGCGACAGCTCCAGCCGGAGCTCACCGGCGATCTGCTTCATCGCCTTGATCTGCGCTGCCCCCCCGACGCGGGAGACCGAGTATCCCACGTTGATCGCCGGGCGGAATCCCTGGTTGAACAGATCGGTCTCCAGGTAGATCTGTCCGTCGGTAATCGAGATCACGTTCGTCGGGATGTAGGCGGTGATGTCACCGGCCTTGGTCTCGATGATCGGGAACGCGGTGAGCGAACCACCGCCGTGCTCGTCGGACAGTCGCGCCGCCCGCTCCAGCAGGCGCGAGTGGGTGTAGAAGATATCTCCCGGATAGGCCTCACGTCCGGGCGGACGCCGCAGCAGAAGCGACATCTCGCGGTAGGCGACGGCGTGCTTGGATAGATCGTCGTACACGATGAACGCGTCCTTCCCGTTGTACATGAAGTACTCGGCCATCGCGCACCCGGCGTAGGGAGCAAGATAAAGCATCGGGGTCGGATCGTGCGCCTCGGCGGCGACGACAATTGTATATTCCATCGCCCCGTGCCGCTCGAGGGCGTCGACCACGCGGGCGATGGTGGACGACTTCTGCCCGATCGCCACGTACACGCAGTACACGTCCTTCCCCTTCTGGTTGATGATCGTGTCCACCGCGATCGCAGTCTTTCCAGTGCGGCGGTCGCCGATGATCAGCTCCCGCTGGCCGCGGCCGATCGGGGTGAGGGCATCGATCGACTTGAGCCCGGTCTGGAGCGGGGTGTTCACCGGCTGGCGCTCGATCACCCCCGGTGCCTTGATCTCCGCCTTGCGGTGCTCTTTGGCATCGATCGGTCCCTTCCCGTCCTTGGGACGGCCGAGGGGATCGACCACCCGGCCGAGCAGCGCCTCCCCGACCACCGTCTCCAGGACGCGGCCGGTGCGCCGCACCTCGTCCCCCTCCTGCACCAGCTCGGTCTCCCCGAACAGGGCGACCCCGACGCTCTCCTCTTCCAGGTTGAGGACGAGGCCGAAGACGTCGTTCGGAAATTGAACTATCTCCGAGGCCATTGCATCCTCGAGCCCGTACACGCGGGCGATCCCATCCCCGACCTCGACGACCGTCCCCACTTCGCGCATCTCGAGGTCGTAGTTGAAACCCTTGATCTGTTCCTTCAGGATGGCGCTGATCTCATCTTTTCGCGTTCCAACCAACGTTCCTCCTTATCCGGCGAGCGCCGCCTGCAGCTGTGCAAGCTTCGCCCGCAGCGTCCCATCTATCACCTTGTCGTCAAGCTCGAGGCGAACCCCGCCGATGAGTCCAGGATCGACCCGCTCGGACAGCTTCACCCGCTTCCCGAGCGCCGCTGTCAGGTGCTCTATCAACTTGTCCTTATCCGCTTGCGAGAGAGGCTTTGCCGTAGCCACCCGCACTTGCGCGATATCCTCCCTCTCCCCACGCAGGTTAATGAACTCGTCGTAGATCAAGCGGATATATCCCTCACGGCCGTTCTTCACCAAGAGGTGCAAGAGATTGCGCAGGTACTCCGGGATATCCGGGAACGCTCTGTCGATGAACGAGAGCTTGTCCCCCCGCGGCACGAGCGGATGGGTGAGAAAGGTCATGGCATCGGGAACGGCGTCGAGAGCCTCCACCACGCGGCCGTAGCCGGACTCAATCTCGTCCACGATCCCCTCCTCCCGCGCCAGGCTGTAGAGGGCCTCGGCGTAGCGGCGCGCGATCTCCCGTGACTTCATGACTTGAGCCGTGCTGCCTCGGCGTCGACCTCGGCGAGGAGCTCATCGAGGAGCTTGCGGTGATCCTCGAGCTTTACCTCGCGGTCGAGGACCCGCGCCGCCCCCATCACGGCGAGCTCGGCGTAGGCACGGCGAAGCTCGTTCTCCATCTCCGCCCGCTCCTTGGCCGCCTCGCGGCGGGCCGACTCCAGGATCCGTGCCCCTTCAGCCTTGGCCTGGTCCTTCGCCTGGGCGACGATCTCCTCGGCGCGCGCGCGTGCCTCCTCGATCGTTCGCTCCGCTTGGACGAACGCCTTCTTCAGCTCCTCCTCGCGCTGGGCAGCGAGCCGCTCCGCCTCCTCCTGCGCCATTCGTGCCTTCTCCATCCGCGAGGCGATCAACTCCCGCCGCTTGTCGAGGTAATCGAGGGCGGGCTTGTACAGGAATCGCTTCAACAGGTAGAGGAGGAGCGCGAAGTTGACGAGGTTGGCGATGAAGGTCAGGTTGATGCTCTTTACGACCTTCCCCCAGAAGAGTTCCACGGCTCCTCCCTACTTCATTACGAACAGCAGGACGATCGCGATCAGAAGCGAGTAGATTCCCGTCGACTCCGTGATCGCCTGGCCGAGGACCATGGTGGTCATCAACCTGCCCGCCATCTCCGGTTGCCGCGCCATCCCATCGAGGGCGTGCGCGGCGGCGATCCCTTCACCGATCGCCGACCCGATCGCTCCGATTCCCATGCAGAGTCCGGCAGCGATGTACTTCGCCGCAGTGGCGATATCCGCCCCCGAAATCCCACTTACCACCTGCTGTGCTTCTTGCAGCATATTTCCTCCTTATGTCTAGGTCTCAACAGCCGCGTTGATGTACGCGACCGCCAGGATGGCAAACACAAATGCCTGAATCGCTCCTTCGAACAGTCCGTAGAACAGATTGACGATGAGCGGGAAGCCAAACGACAGGAACGTGAACGAATAGATGATGGAGAGCATGATCGCTCCCCCGAACATGTTCCCGAACAGACGAAACGCGTGCGAGAGGGGCTTTCCCACCAATCCGATGACGTTGAGGGGAAGGAGGAACGCGTACGGCTCCATGAACCCCTTTATGTAGCGGCGTACCCCGTTCAGCCGTACAGCGTAGAACTGAGACATGAAGAAGACCAACAGAGCGAAGCTGAACGTGACGTTCAGATCCTTGGTCGGGGATTCGAAGTAGGGGATGATGGAGATCCAATTGGAGAAGAGGATGAACAGAAACAGCGTCCCGATGAACGGGAACAACTCCCGCGCCAACTTCTCAGAGGCAAAGTTAGAGGTAAGCTGTGACTCGATGAACTGGAGGATGAGGTCGAGTGTCGCCTGAATCCGGTTCGGTTTGGCGTCCACCGGCTGGCGCAGGGAACGGCGGAAGAGGAGCGCGAGCGCAACGAGGAGCCCGATCACGATCCAGCTCATGATCATCGTTATGATATCGATGTCGAATCCTCCGCTTCCGACCGGGATGTGGAGGATCAGCTTCTCGCCCAGGTGCTCCGACATTCCCGTTTCACCTCCTGTAGATGCAAGTTGCCCAGATGGACGAGGACTTGTCCGAGGAAGAGCCCGCTCATGGCGGCGAAGAGGGCCGTCTGCCCGAGCAGGGAAATGCCGGCGAGCCCCACCCCGAGGAAGGCGAGCCGACCGACGCTCCCGAGCCCGGCGATCAATCCGCCCGTCCTCCGCCTTCGGTGGGAAAGCAGGGACCTACCAGCTTCGTAGATGAACCACGCGTTCAGGGTGAACAGGCTGCCGCCGAGCGCGAGCCCGAGGGCCACATCCGGGGCGCCACACGCAACGGCGATCACAGCGCCGAGCGCAAGCACGGGCCAGAGGAGACGTAGACGAAAGATCACAAAAAAACCGGGCCGGGAGGACCCGCCCATCTTCATCACCTCACTCTAGATGACGCGCAGCTGCTTGCTCTTCTCCTCCACAAGGGCATCGACCTTCTTCTCGTACTCGCGGATCGTCTCATCGT
Organism: Candidatus Bipolaricaulota bacterium; assembly: GCA_021159055.1. Classification (NCBI taxonomy): domain Bacteria; phylum Candidatus Bipolaricaulota; species Candidatus Bipolaricaulota bacterium. The sequence goes on from JAGGSO010000103.1 coordinate 5,761, forward strand.
TCTTCTCGCGGGCACGATGGTGATCGTCTTCGGAGATCTCGCCGTCGTCCTTCATCCGATCGAGTTTGTCGTTCGCCTCGCGCCGGACGTTCCGCAGCGCAACCTTTGCCTCCTCCCCTTTCGCCTTGATGATTCGGATCAGCTCCTCCCGTCTCTCTTCCGAGAGCTTGGGGACCTTGATCCGGATCACCCGTCCATCGCTCGTCGGGTTGAGGCCGAGATCGGCGGCGAGGATCGCCTTCTCGAACGCCCCCATCTGCGTCTTGTCGTACGGCTGCACCACCAGGAGATCAGGATCGGGCGCGGCGATCGTCGCCAGCTGCTTGAGCGGGGTCGGGGTCCCGTAGTAATCCACGGTCACGTCCTCGACCATCGCCGGGTTCGCTCGACCGGTCTGGATCTTGGCCAGACTGACCCGCAGTACCTCCAGGGTGCGCTCCATGTGGGCGACCATCTCTTTTCTCACTCGTTCCGGCATCGTGTAACACCTCTTGGAGTTGGATTATAGGGCCCGGTCACTTCATTGCAAGTACGGGCAAGCATTCAGCGCTCCGCTTCCTCGCGCAGGATCTTCTGCTGCTCCCGGACAGCGGCGGCATGGGCCTTATCCCCGGTCACTCCGCGACGACGGGCGTCGAGTTCGCACAGTACTCCGGCCCTTCCATACAGTACGACCAGATCACCAGGGTGGATCTCCGTGTGCCCACGGGGAGCGCCGATGTACGTCCCGTCCGCCTTGTGAATCCCGAGTACCAATATCCCCTCGTCCCGCAGCTTGAGCTCGGACAGCCTCCGGTTAGCGAGCCAATCGTTCGGTTTCACTTGGAGCTCGACTACCCGATAGCCACCGGAGAGGTTGAGGAGGGCGGCGTAGTCGCGCACGTCAAGGTGGGTCCAGCGCTTGAGGGCCCAACCGATCACGCGGGACAGCCCCCGGTCGATCAGCTTGCTCGCGGCGATCACCCATAAACCGGCTAGCCCGCCCAACAGGGCGAGCAAGCGGGGGAGCCACTCCCCTTCCTTGAAGTCGGTGAACGAGATGATCAGGGAGGCGAGAGCAGTGACAACACCGGCGTTCCCGAGCAGGATCAACAGGAGGATGATCCTCCGTCGTACCGGATGTTGGACGACCTGTTCCGATTCCTTGGTGGTGAATCCCACCCCGCTGAACGCAGACCGAGCCTGGAACCGAGCCGCCTCGCGGGACATCCCGGTCAGGGTCAGCGCCACCGTTGCCACCCGCGTGATGAGGAGGGACAAGGCAACCACGATGAGGAGGGAGATTATCGCCGCCATACCCTAAGAGATACCACCTTGCGCCGGCTCGATCAACTCTTGTCCAAGACCGCAGCTAGCTAGGCATAATCAAACTGGAGAGATACGCCTCCTTGTCTGGCCCTGATGCGGGGAAGGTTGCCCCCACTTCCTTCCCCGCACGCCTTTATGAGGACCGAGTGTCTCGACCGTAGAGGTGGCGACACTCCCCGGAGGCGATCCGGCGCGCTCCGGCAGCGGTGGAGACGATGAGCGCACCGTCCGGTTCGATCCCGACTGCGCGGCCGCGGATCAGGCCTCTCCCGATGGATACGGAGACCTCCTTACCAAGGGTAGCGCAGAGTGCACGGTAGCGGGTGAGAATAGCATCATCCGCCGTCGGAGCGAGTAACACCCTGAGGATGCGGGAGAGGAGTTCCTCCGGCGCAGGGACCCTCCCGCCGGCGGCACGCACGCTCGTCGCGCCCGGGTACGGGACCCGATCCAGGTTCACCCCGATCCCGAGGATCATCGTCCCGTCCGCCTCCTCGATCAGGACCCCGGCGATCTTCTTCCCGTCCACCGTGACGTCGTTCGGCCACTTGAGCCGCGCCGCGATTCCACAGCCGGAGAGCGCTTCCGCCACCGCCACCCCGGCGCGCAGCGGAAGAAGCGGATCCGGGGCGAGGACGATCGAGGTGTACAGCCCACCGGGCGGCGATACCCATTCCCGCCCGTAGCGGCCGTGTCCCGCGGTCTGAGAATCGGCGATGACCACCGTCCCCACCGGGAGCCCGCGGGCGATCCGCTGGGTGGAATCGACCCGCCCGTAGCGTAGCAGGCGCAGCTCATGCCCGTTGATCGACAGGGAACGTATCTGCGGCATGGGGAAGGACGAGCACGCTGAACCCCGGGCCGAACCGATCGCGGGCGAGGTTCAGTATCCGGTTGGGATCGTGGATCGGTCTGAGGAAGAACCGCTCGACGAGCCGATCGTCCAGCTCGGACAGAAGATGGATCTCGGCGCGGGCGAGGTCCTTGGCAAGATAGATCGCCTTGTGCCCGCCGAGCTTGAACCCCTCCGTTTCGAACACTCCGAACACGTCCTCCGGTCTCTCGCAGCGGCGGATCCAATCCTCGAACACGGGATGGCCGATCCCGTCCGGACAGGCAGCGACGAGGAGGATCATCCCCCCGTCCCGGACCGCTTTGGCCGCGTTGTACAGCCCCTTGTACGCCTGGTAGAGGTCGATGTCCTTGGGCCGACCGCCGGCGGAGGCGATCACGAGATCGGCTTTCTCAGGAAGCGGCACCTTGAACATCTCATCCCAGACCGCCCGCCCGACCGCGTGCGCCGCCTCGATATCCCCGACCACGACCCTGACGACGCGCCCGTCCGGACCGAGGACGACGTCGACGATGAAATCGACCTTGACGAGCCGCGCCGCCTCGGACATCTCTTCACTGATCGGGTTGCCGTGGTAGACGCATCCCTCGCAACCCGGATCGAGGAGCTGGGAATGGTTGCGCTCGATCGTCTCCCGCCCGGCGACCCCGGGAAGGATGTTCTTCCTCCCGCCGGAGTAGCCGGCGTAGTAGTGCATCCCGATGTGTCCGATGCTGATCACGTGGTCGGCCTCGGCCACGGTCCGGTTGATCAGGATAGGGATCCCGCGGGAGCTTTCGCCCACCTCGACGAGGTCGCGATCGCAGTCGTGGATCAGGACGCGGAACTCGCGGCGCATCCCCCCGAGGAGCGCATCGAGCTCGGCGTCGGTCGGGGCGCGGTGCGTCCCGGTGGCGACGACGATCGTCACGTCCTCCCGGCGGACGCGGGAGGAGATCCGGTCCCAGATGAGGGGGAGGATCTCCCGGGTCGGAGTGGGGCGGGTATGGT
>JAGGSO010000104.1 GCA_021159055.1 Candidatus Bipolaricaulota bacterium
AAGTCGGTGAGTGGTGGCGTGTGGTACAGGTAAGGTTTTAGGTAGGGGTTGATCTTCCCGAAGTACGATGTTGCCTCGCGCGCCGCGCTCGTCACCGCCGCCGCGAGCTCCCCCTCCTCCTGCACCAGGCGCATCCCCCGCCCTCCTCCCCCGTACACCGCCTTCACCAGCAGGGGATACCCGACCTCCGCGGCAACGGCAGGGAGGTCGGCCTCATCGTCAGGGACCGGGGCGGCGGGGAGGACCGGGACCCCGGCGGCAGCGACGGTGCGCCGGGCGGCGAGCTTATCCCCGACGAGCGCGATCGTGCGGTGATCCGGCCCGATGAACGTCAGCCCGTGATCGGAGCAGACCTCGGCGAAGTCGGGGTTCTCGGACAGGAATCCGTAACCGGGGTGAATCGCCTCCGCCCCGGTCACCTCGGCGGCGCTGATTATCGCCGGAATGGAGAGGTAGCTCTTCGCCGGGTCGGCCGGGCCGATGCAGATCGCCCGCTCCGCCATCCGCAGGTACGGCATCCCGCGGTCGGCCTCGGAGTAGACGACGATCGAATCGAGCCCGAGCTCGCGGCACGCCTCGATGATCCGCAGGGCGATCTCACCCCGGTTCGCCACCAATACCCGATCGAAGCTCACGTCTTCTCGAACAGGAACAGGGGCTGCCCGTACTCGACCGGGGTCCCGTTCTCGACCAGGATCCGGACGAGTCTCCCGCCCCGTTCCGCCTTGATCTCGTTCAGCACCTTCATCGCCTCGATGACGCACAGGGTGTCACCCGGCTCGACCATGGCACCCTCTTCGACGAACGGAGGATCCTCGGGCGAGGGGCGAAGGTATAACGTCCCCACCAGGGGGGCGGCGAGGGTGAACGTCCCTTCGTCCTCCTCCGGGGGAGGGAGGGGTTCGTTCCTGCTCTGAGGGTGAGAGACCACCGCGGCATCACGCCTGACCGTGATCCGTCGGTCTCCCTCCCACACCGTTATCTCAGTCAGCCCCTCCCGCTTGAGGATCTCAATCAATCGCTCCAGTTCCTCCATCCTCCGCCTCCTTTTCTCCGTGGATGATTTTATCTAAAATCGGGCTCGTTTGACAGGATGGGCTTGCAATCAGTCCTTGACGTCCAGATAATAGGAATGTGAGGTGACCCACGCTGTGTCAATCGGAGCGCAGATAGCGCTGCTTATCTTCTTAGTTGCTTGTTCGGCTTACTTCTCGAGCGCGGAGACCGCGATCACCTCCCTCGACGAGGGTAGATTGCGCTACCTCGTGAACACGCACCGGCGCAAGCGCCGCGGGCTGGCGCTTCTATTGGAGGAGCCGAACGACATGATCACCGCCCTCCTCATCATGAACAACCTGGTGAACGTCGGGGCGAGCTCGTTGATGACGTTCGTCTCCCTCCGATTGCTGCCCAAAGGCCTCCCGAGCTACCAGGCCGGGATCCTCGCCACCGGAGTGATGACGATCTCCCTCCTCATATTCGGGGAGATCACCCCGAAGAATTTCGCCAAGAACAACGCCGAGCGGTTCACCCTGGCGACGATCAACCAGATCTACCTGTTCACCCGCATCCTCAAGCCGGTGATCGTTGTGTTCCGCGGGGCGGCGCGGGGGATCGTCCGCATGTTCGGGGAGGACCTGTCGCAGGAGGAACCCCTCGCGGTGAGCGATGAGCAGATCGAGACATTGATCGACGCCGGGGAGGAGAGCGGATTGATCGACGCCGAGGACGGGGAGATGATCCGCCGCATCCTCGACTTCGATGAGATGACCGCCGAGCAGGTGATGGTCCCCCGCACCGAGGTCCAATCGATCGAGGTGCGGACCTCGCCCGCCAAAGCGCGGGAGATCGTGGCCAAGGACGGCCACTCCCGCTTCCCGGTCTACGACCGCATCCCGGACAATGTGGTCGGGACCCTGTACGCCAAGGACCTCCTCCTCGAAGTGGACAACCCCCGCCCCACTCTGCACGACCTCCTCCGTCCCGCCTACTACACCCCGACCACCAAGCCGATAAACGTCCTGCTGCGCGAGTTCCAGCGCGAGCGGGTGCACATGGCGATCGTGATCGACGAGTTCGGGGGGATGGCCGGGATCGTCACCCTGGAGGACATCCTCGAGGAGATCGTGGGAGAGATCGAGGACGAGTACGACCGGCCCGTAGCCCTGATCAAGCGGATCTCACCCGACGAGGCGATCGTGGATGGAGACACCTCGGTGCATCACTTGAACCGGACGATGGGCATCAAGCTTCCCGAGGACGAGGGAGTGACGGTGAGCGGCCTCATCCTCCACCGGCTGGAGGCGATGCCCAAGGTGGGAGACGTGGTACGGGTCGGGCCGGTCGAGCTGACGGTCGAAGGAGCGACCAACCGGGAGATCACCTCGGTGCGGGTGGTGGTCGATCGCAACGCCCCTGCGGACGAGGAAGAGGACACCAAGGATTGAGCAGGGAGGTAAAGATGAAGCGGCTTATTATCGCGGTGCTTTTATTTTTGTTGGCGGGGACGGCGGTCGATGCTGCCACGGGGGTGGTATCGTTCGATGTCAAGCTCGACCCGGAGGCCCGGACGATCAGCGGAACCGAGGACATCACCTTCACCCCGACCGATCCCCACCTCTACTTCCTCCTCCTCGCCAACCTCGACCGCGAGCCGAACCCGTATCTGAGCCCGCGGGTGATCGACCAGTCCTACCCCAACGGGTTCGAGCCCTCCACCACCACGATCGAGAAAGTGGAGATGGTACAAAGCGGGGGGAACACCGCGCTTCCATTCCGCCTCATATCCCTGCCGCCGGAGTTCCAGACCTACTCCCTGGCGGAGACCGTCCTTGCCCTCGACCTCCCCCAGACCGGGGCTGAGGTTACGCTCCGGCTTCACTTCTCCACCGTTGTCCCCCGCCGGGCCGGGCCGGACCAGACGGATAACGATGGGGTGATCACCTGGCGGTTCGGATGGGGGCCGCTTCCGCTCCTTCCTCAGTCGGATTGGAGCGACGCGGACGGGGTCTTGAAGTACATCGGGCAAGGTCCGTTCCCTCTCCATATTCCAGCGCTCCAGTACTACGGGAGGATGGAAGTCCCGACCGGCTGGGTCCTCGCCTGCGGGGCGGACTACGCTCGCCTCACCTCCAGCGACGCCGGCGACGTCTACGAGATCGAGAACGAGTCCCAAACCCGCGGGATCGCATTCGCCCTGAGCAGGGACTACAAGCGGTTCACCCTCCAGGTGAGCGCGGTGACGATCGAGGTCGACTACCTCCCCGCCCATGACGCGACCGCGCGCCTGCTCGCCACCTACGCCCGCGATATCCTCAACGAGTACAAAGAACGCTTCGGCCCCTACCCGCGCAAGCGCCTTGTGATCGTCGAGGACCCGAACCGTGACGGGACGTCGATGGCCGCCGATGGGATCGTCTACATCTCGAGCCTCTATTTCACCCACCGCAACGTCACCCTCCCCGGGATCCTGGACCGGCTCGACGAGTTCGTCCTCGCCCACGAGATCGCCCACCAGTGGTGGGGGATCGGAGTCGGGGTGGACATGAACGCCGAGAACTGGCTCTCCGAGGGGCTCGCTCAATACTCCGCCGTCTCCTACTTCGAGGGCAAGTACGGGGCGCGCGGGCCGAACTTCTTCCCGGAGTTCGAAAACGGGATCGTGGAAGGATTCATCCGTTCCCAGTTCGGTTTCTTGAACATGCGCGAGCACCAGATCGAGCTCCCCTACATCATGAACCTGGAGCGCGGGTTCGACGAGGCACTGGTGAAGCCCCTTTCCGCTGTGAAATACGGGAATGCAGATGCGATAAGGATCTACGACAAGGGATACCTCGTGATGCGGGAGATCGAGGACTACCTCGGGGGGCAAGACCGGTTCGACTCCGTGCTCTGGGCGGTGGCTGATAGATACATGCACAATGAGATGAGCGTTGATGAATTCAAGAAGTCGATCGGGAAGCACACCCTCACGGTCCTCGATCCGTTGTTCGCGGAGTGGGTGTACGGGACCGGGACGGTCGACTACGGGGTGGAGATCCTATCCCGTTCCCACACGGATGCCGGGTACGAGACGAAGGTCGCGGTCACCCGCGACGGGGGGATCCCCCAGCCGGTCGTGATCTCCGCGACCCTGCGCGGCGGGAAGACGGTCAAACAGACCTGGGATGGGAAGAAGACACACGATGTCGTCTCGTTCACCACGGACGCGCCGGTCGCTCGGGTGACGATCGATCCCGACCATTGGCTCCCGGATCGGGACCGGCTGAACAACAACTCCCCGATCAAGTTCGTGGTGGCGGCGAAGGAGAATGCATTCCCGCTCGATGCATACCTGATCGTTCCTGATCCGGTCTCGCAGGGGATCACGATCAGCTACCTCGATCGGATGCGGGTCCACATCGAACAGGACGAGGCAACCGCCCAAGTCGCGATCGGCCGCTCCCACTCCGTCTCCCTGTCTGCACAGCTGGTCAACGGTGACCTCGATGCGACCGCGACTTACACCTACCTATCCTTCGCCCGGTTGGAGACCGGGGCCGCGGAGGGCTACCTCGCCCCCACCCTCGCGGTCACGATCGGGGCGCGGCGCAAGGTGGCCGAGACCGGGGTGGTCTCCTACCTCCACTTCGGCGTGGACTCCCTTCCCACGATCGCCCGATCAAGCGAGGGGGCGGTCGCGGTCGACGTTACCCCGTCCGGGGCCGGCAGGATCGCGATCGGTGTGTTCGATGAGCTGCGGATCCTTCCCCAGATATACCTGCGGGCGACAGCGATCGCAGGGACGAGCTTCGGTGAGCTCCCGCACCCGCTCCTGTTCGATCGAGACGAGATCCATTCCTTCGGCCGAGCGGAGAACGGCATTCTGAAACCGCTTCATTCCTACGGGACGCAGAAGCTGTACGGGAGGATCGGGGTCGAGCTCCCGCTTGAGGACGACTCCCCGTACAACCTGTTCAACCTGGCGATGATCGATCACGCGGTGATGCGGGCGTTCGGGGCGATCGGCTATACCTGGAACGGGGATGTTGAATGGGGTAAAACAGCTCCCAACGCGGAGGCGGGGGTCGAGCTGGTGTTCGACGCATCAGCGATCGGCGGGCTCCTCCCGTTCAAGGCGCTGGTCGGGTACGCCACTCCGCTCCTCGGTGAAGGGGTGGATGTGATCTACGTCGGGTTCTCGTTGTAAGGAGGATAGCTGAACGATGAAGGTGCCGTGTCGTTGGTTGGCGGAGTACGTGGACATCGATGTGACGGAGGATGCAGTCCTCTCCCTTGCCGAGCGGCTCACCCTCGCCGGGCTGGAGGTGGAGGGAATCACCCGGATCGAACGGCCGGAGGGGACGGTCGTCGGCAAGGTGCTCGCGCACAGGCCGCACCCCGACTCCGACCACCTCACCCTGTGTCAGGTCGATCTCGGCGACAGGGAGGCGGAGATCGTGTGCGGGGCGGACAACGTGACCGCAGGGGCGAAGGTCCCGGTCGTCCTTCCCGGCGGGGTCCTCCCCGGTGGGTTCAAGATCACCCGGCGCAAGGTGCGCGGGGTCATGTCGGAGGGGATGATCTGTTCCAAGGCCGAGCTCGGGCTGGAGGATAAATCCCCCGGGATCTGGAACTTCGATCCAGCGCTCGACCTCCCGCTCGGGGCCGATCTGGGCGAGCTCCTCGAGTACGACGACTACGTCCTCGATATCAAGGTCACCTCCAACCGGCCCGACTGCGCCGGGATCTACGGGATCGCCCGCGAGGTCGCCACCGTCCTCGGAAAGGACCTCCGCCCCCTCGAGCTGGAATTCACCGAGTCCGATCCCCCGGCCGGCGAGTTCTTCTTCGTGGTGATCGACGACCCTCGCGATACCCCCCGCTACACCGCTCGGCTGATGAGCGGGGTGCAGATCGGAGAGGCGCCGCTCGTGATGCAGCACCGGCTGATCAAGGCCGGGATGCGGCCGCTTTCCAACGTGGTCGACGTGACGAACTACGTGATGCTCGAGCTCGGTTATCCGTTGCACCCGTTCGACGCCGACCTCCTGGGCGAGGAGATCCGGGTGCGGCGGGCGACCCCGGGGGAGGTGTTCCGCACCCTGGACGGGGTCGACCGCACCCTCACGGACGAGGTCCTGATGATCGCGGACGAGAACGGAGGACTTGCCGTCGCCGGGATCATGGGAGGGGAACGAAGCGAGATCTCGCAGGGGACGAGCCGCGTCCTCCTCGAGGCGGCGGCGTTCGACCCGGTGCGGATCCGCCGGTCATCCCGGGCGATCGGGCTGCGCACCGAGGCGTCACAGCGGTTCGAGCGGGGAGTCGATCCGGAGGGGGTCCCGCGCGCCACCGCCCGTGCCGTTCACCTGATCCAGAAACTGACCGGCTGCATCGTACACCGCGGCCTGATCGACGCCTATCCCTCACCCCGCCGTCCGTGGACGGTGCGCCTCCGCCCGGAGAGAGCGTCCGCCCTCCTTGGGATCGAGGTGGAGAAGGATTGGATCGTGGAGACCTTCGCCCGGCTCGGGATCGGAGTGGAGGAGGAGGACGGAGACGCACTCGTCGCCCGTATTCCCACGTTCCGCACTGACCTGACCCGTGAGGCCGACCTGATCGAGGAGATCGGGAGGATCTACGGGTACGATCGGTTCCCGGCCGTCCCGCCGCGGGCGGTCCTGCACATGGGGCGGAAGGACCGGCTCGAGGCGTACAAGGACCGAGCGCGGGAAGTCCTGACCGGCCTCGGGGTGAACGAGGTGGTGACGGACGGATTCGCCAAGTCCGAGTGGCGGGCGGCCCTCGACCTTCCCGACGACGGGCTCGTCCGGTTGCGCAATCCGATGGCCGCTGATCAGAGAATGTTGCGCGATCGCCTCATCCCCGGCCTGCTCGCGGTCGTACGCACGAACCTGAACCGGGGCGTGGTCGGAGGGATGATCTTCGAGACCGGGCGCGTCTTCTCGCGTGAGGGAGAGCGCGACTCGCTCGCCGGGGCGTTCTTCGGCCGGACCGGGATCCCGCTCCGCGGCAAGGAGGAGATCGACATCCTCGCCGTCAAGGGGATCCTGACCGATCTCCTCTCCGGGCTGGGGATCGACGGGGCACGGATCGTAACCGACGATCCTCCCCGGTTCTTCCATCCCGGCCGCGGGGGACGGATCCGCATCGGCAAGGACGAGATCGGCATCTTCGGCGAGCTCTCCCCGACGATCGCGGCCGATCGGCTCGACGGGGTGCGAACGATCCTGTTCGAGCTCGACCTGGTGAAGACGTTCGCGCGCAAACGAGGCACATCGGAGTTCGTCCCCCTTCCCCGCTACCCGGCCTCGAAGCGCGATCTATCCCTCCTCGTCCCGGAGGAATTGCCCGAGGAGGAGGTGCGGGCGGCGATCGCGGCCGAGAAGCGGGTCGAAGGGATCCTCCTGTACGACCTGTACCAAGGGGATCAGGTCACCCCGGGTTACAAGTCCCTCACCTACGAGCTCACCCTCCGCGCTCCGGACCGGACCCTCACCGACGAGGAGGTGGGGAAGGCGATGGCCCGCATCGAGCGGCGGCTGGCCCGGCTCGGGGTGAAGCTGAGAGCATAATGAACAGGACGGTCCTCGCCCATACCGCAGAGGAGATGGAGGAGCTCGGGGTCGAGCTCGCCGATGCCCTGCGTGACGGGATGGTCGTCTCGTTGATCGGGGAGCTGGGAGCGGGGAAGACGACCCTGGTCAAGGGGATCGCCAAGGGGCTCCTGATCACCGATCTTGTCGTATCTCCAAGTTACACGATCTACCGTCCCTACCGGGGTGGGAGGCTGACCCTTCACCACCTCGACGCCTACCGTGTCGCGTCGCTGGCGGAGCTCGCCGAGGTCGGGCTCGATCAGCTGATCCCACCCGATGAGGGGGTGACAGTGATCGAATGGCCAGAACGGGTGCCGGAGATCGTGGACGTGAGCGACATCGTGGTCAGGATCACCGCGCGCGAGGACGGAGCGCGGCAGGTAGAGGTCTCTACCCGGTGAGGAACACTCCGTCGATCGGGGCGCCGCACTTCGGGCAGTGCCCGTCCTGAAGCCGATTTTCCACCACGGCGAACCCAATTCGCTTGATCAGTTTGGCCCCGCAGTGTGGGCAGTACGTGCTCTCCCCTTCTCCGGGGACGTTCCCCATGTAGACGTAGCGCAGCCCGACCTCCTTGCCGATCTCCCGCGCCCGGCGCAGGGTCGCCACCGGGGTCGGGGGGACATCGCGGAGACGGTAGGCCGGGTAGAACCGGGAGATGTGCCACGGGATCGTCGGGGAGATCCCGTAGATCGCCTCGGCGATCCAACGCAGATCGTCGTCCGAGTCGTTCATCCCCGGGATGATGAGGGTCGTCACCTCGACCCACACCCCGGCGCGGTGAAACCGCTCGATCGAACGGAGGACCGGCCGCAGGGTTCCGCCCGCGATCTTTCGGTAGAACTCGTCCGAGATCCCCTTGAGGTCGATGTTGATCCCGTCGAGGTAGGGGATGATCTCCTCCGCCGCCTCCTCGGTCATGTATCCGTTGGAGACGAATACGTTGCGCAGACCCTTCTCGTGGGCGAGGCGGGCGGTGTCGTAGGCGTACTCGAAGAAGATCGTCGGCTCGGTGTAGGTATAGGCTATCGTCTGACAGCCGCGTTCCACCGCATCGGTGACGATCTCCGCCGGGGTGATCTCCTCCCCGATCACCTGCCCGTTGTGCTCCCGCGGGTACTGAGAGATCGTGTAGTTCTGGCAGTTCAGGCAGGTGAAGTTGCACCCCACGGTGGCGATCGAGTAGGCGCGCGAGCCGGGGAGGAAGTGAAACAGAGGTTTTTTCTCGATCGGATCGACGGCGAGGGAGATCGCCTTCCCGTAGACAAGGGAGTACAGGGTCCCGTCGCGGTTCTCGCGCACGGCGCAGATCCCGCGGTGACCGGGCGAGATCACACAGCGGTGGGCACACAGGTTGCAGCGCACCCGACCGTCCCCCAGCTTCTCGTACAGCATCGCCTCTTTCATCGCGCCCCTATGCTACCACAGGGAAGGAGAAAGGCCAAGGGGCGCGGTTGATTTGTCCTCCCGCTTCCCGCTAAGATGCTCGGTGGTGATGGCGATGGAGCCGCTGGACCAGGCAATCGAAGTGATCGAGACCGCACTCGGAACGGATCGAATCCGGATAGAGAGGATCATCCTGTTCGGAAGCCGGGCACGGGGAGAGGAACATTCTGATTCCGACTGGGACCTCTACGTCCTCGTGGATCGTGATCTCCCATTTTCGCACAAACGGAGATTGATAACATTGATCAAGCGCGAGCTTGCCAGACGGCGGATCCCCAATGACGTAATAATTGCTTCCTTAACGCGATTTGAGCAGTTCAAGGACCATCCCAGCCACCTGGCACACGCGATCGCCGAGGAGGGGATCCCGGTTCGATGAACGCCGATCTGGTGCGAAACTGGCTGAAAAAGGCGGAAAACGACTTAAAGATCGGTCGGGATGAGATGCAGACCGACGAACCTGCAACTGATATGGTCAGTTTCCACATGGAACAATGTGTAGAGAAGTATCTCAAGGCGTATCTAACTTTTCATCGAAAATCATTCCGGCGTACACACGACATCGCGGAATTGATCGAGCTATGCGCGGAGATAACCCCGGAATTCCGCTCACTCTATGAACTCGGTGCCGATTCCCTGACCGTCTATGGCGTTGAGGTTCGCTATCCGGATGAGTTCTATATTCCTACCGATGAAGAGGCGCAAGCTAGCATCCGCATCGCTGAGAGCGTGCGCGAGTTCGTGCAAAAAAGGCTGAAGGATGCCGGCTTCCCCACCGAATGAGCAGTAGAAACCTCTCCTGGGATCTCCTACCGTTTCGGGTGTGGTTTCCGTACCATCTTTAGCCATGGCGCTTGTACAGATAGAAAGATTGGGAAAGT
>JAGGSO010000105.1 GCA_021159055.1 Candidatus Bipolaricaulota bacterium
GATCGGCATCGGTGGCCCGCCCGGGTGCGGGAAGAGCACGGTGGCTCGGGCCCTAGCGCACGACAAGGGGACCGAGTGGATCGACCTCGACCGGGTGGCAACGGGACTCTACCGACCGGGAAACGAGGTCTACTACAAACTCATCGCCCGGTTCGGTCCGGGGATCGTAACAGCGGACGGCGAGATCGACCGCAGCGCGCTTGCCCGACTCGTCTTCTCCGACGGGAGGGCGCGGGCCGACCTGGACGCGATCGTCCATCCCGCGGTGAGCGATGCCCTTCGGCGGATGATCGCGGAGCGGCAGAAGAGCGGGACAAAGGTCCTGCTGGTGGAAGGGGCGCTCATCGGTCTCTCGCCGCACGTCGACTACTCCCTGTTCGATGCGGTCATCTGGCTTTCCGCCCCGCGGGAGGTACGAAGAGCCAGGCTTGCCGAGGCCGGAAGGGAAGACCACCTCGACCGGGTACCGGATTTTCCGACCGTGCCCGGGGTGATCACCGTCGATGCCGCGGGGACGATCGCGGAGACAGCGGAGAAAGTGCAGGCCCTAATCGCCCGGTTGGATGAGCACGCCGCGGGAGCGAAGTAGCTCCAGAACGCGCGCGATCGGGAGCGCCTCCCGGGTATGGCCGTCGCGCCCGGTTACAGAATAGGCATGGAACAGGGCGGAGACGATCGCCTCCTCGACCGCCTCGATCACCGCCTGGAACGCGCGGTCGATCCCGCGGTGGGCGTCGTTCAGCCGCGTTTCCTGGAGGAAGATCGTCCCCTCGTGGTGCGGAACCCTGTTCGCCGTGGAAAAAGCGATCACGAAGTCACCGCTCCCGGAATGCCCGCGCGACCCGGTGCGGGCAAGCCCGAGTCCGGCCCGCACCGCAAGGCGGCGCAGCTCGCGGTGGGAGAGGGGGAGATCGGTCCCGATCACGATGATGATCGACCCCTTGTCCCCTTCCGGAGCATCGGATTCGGGCGGGAGGAGCCGGCCGATCGGAACCCCGAGGATCGTGAGCTCCTCCCTCCTGCCGAAGTTGGGGAGGGCGAGGACGCCGATCGTGTAAGCCCGCCCAGCGTACTCCACCAGGCGGGATGCCGTCCCGATTCCGCTCTTGAACCCGAACGCGCTCATCCCGGTCCCGGCTCCGACTACGCCTTCGCGCACCGGTCCGTCACTCGCTCCGTCGAGCGCGGCGTACACATGCTCCTCGGTCACTGCCCGGGCACGGATGTCGTTCAGGTAGGAGTCGTTGCACTCACCGACAACCGGGTTCAGCGACCGGATCGGGGAATCGGGCTGGTCATAGTGCTTGATGACCCAGGTGATCAGGGCATCGGCGGCTCTTCCCACGGACAGCGTGCTGGTGAGAAGGATCGGGGTCTCGATCGTGCCGAGCTCGTTTATCTGTGGGATCCCGATCGACTTTCCGAATCCGTTTAGCACCACCGCCGCGGCCTGCACCTTCTCGTGGAACAGGTCCCCGGGATGGGGGATGATCGCGGTCACCCCGGTGCGGATATCGGAGCCCGCGATCACGGTCGCGTGTCCGACCGCCACTCCCGGGACGTCGGTGATCGCGTCTTTCTCCCCGGGTGGAAGAGTGCCAAACCGCAGACCGTAGTTCTCTTGAATCCCCATTTCGCCTCCCTATAAGGTGATCACCCAATCCGGCGCAGGGAAGGTCCCGGCCGGGTCCTGACGGTAGAACCGCCGCAGCTGTTCATACACCTCCGGGAGGGAGCGCAACAGGGATGCCGGATCGGTGAAGAAGCGCTCGGTGGCGACGGCGAAGAACTCCGCCGGATTCGTCGCTGCGTATGGATCGAGGAACGTAACCGCACCCGCCTCCACCGCCGTTCGCAGGCGGGCATACTCCGCTGACATCACCCGTTCCCACTCCTGATATCGATCGGGGGGAAGGGCGGGGATCCCGTCCACGGCGCCGTTCTCGGCGTCGAGCTGATGGGCGAACTCGTGCAGGACGACGTTCCGTCCTGGGTGCCCCTGACCAGCGGCGTCGGCGCGGACGTCTTCCCATGACAGTACCACCGCTCCGCGCGACCACGACTCGCCGGCCCGCACCTGCTCCCCCTCGATCACCACCCCGATCGGAGTCTCCTCCCGGTGCGGGGCGATGTACTGTCCGGGGTAGAGGATGATTGAGACCAACCGCGGATAGTAATCGTGGGGGCGGTTCAGGATGAGGAGGGCGGCCTGCGCGGCGATCGTGACCCGCATCTCTTCCGTCACTCCGAGTCCGTGCGTCCCCTCGAAGTGCTTCTCCGCCACGAGGACCTTGGTTATGTCTTCGAGCTTGCCCCGTTCCGCCGTGGAGAGGCGGGAGAGGATCGGGATTCGGTCGATGATCCCCTGCCACTCCGGCGGAAGCGGCTGTTCCATTATCCTGCGACGACGGCGCTCCCGTATGAACATCAGCCTATCCCACTCATCCAGCTGAACGCCTCGTAGATCACCTTGACGGCGGCGAACGAGGTGATGTCGGAGTGATCAAGAGGCGGAGCGACCTCGACCACGTCCATCGCCCGCACCGGAAGACCGAGGAAGATCGGCCGCAGGAACTCCAACAACTCGCGGGTGGAGATCCCGCCTGCCTCCGGCGTCCCGGTCCCGGGCGCAAACGCCGGATCGAGGACGTCGATATCGAGGGTTACGTAGACCGCATCCGGGCCGGAGAGCCGGGAGATCACCTCCGCTGCGATCTTCTCCGGGCCGCGGCGGTGGACCTCCCGGGCCGGGTGAACCCCGATCTCCGGATGAGTGGCGAGGTAAGCGAGCTCATCCTCCATGAACGAGCGGATCCCGACAAATGCCGCTCGCTCCGGTGCAAACCCCGCTCTTTCCAGAACCCGCCGCGCGGTGCAGGCGTGTGACCAGCGGTGTCCCTCGAACTCATCGGCGAGATCGAGGTGGGCGTCGACGTGGAGATAGCCGAGGGGGCCGGGATGAACGGCGGCGAACGCGGCGGCAAGCGGGATCGTCACCGAATGGTCTCCCCCGAGGAAGAGAGCGAGCGGATGCCTCATGACAGCCTGCGCCTGTTCCTCCACCTGCCCGAAGTAACGGGACCAGTCGAGGTCGGGATAGACGTCCCCGTAGTCGCGTACCCGCACCGAAATTGGTTTCCCCACTTCGCTCGCTGGGGCGAAATGCGGGGTGAGGGCCCTGATCCGGGTTGGGGCAAATGCCGCCCCTTTGCGGTAGCTCGTCGCCCCGTCGAACGGAATTCCCATGACCCCGATCTCGGCCGCGGGGTCGTCACACTCGAGCCCGCTCCAGGTCCGACGGTGTTTTGGTCTTACCTCATCGTTCATACCCCCGATTCTAGTCCACCACCCCAGGGCGGGCAATCTTGACAGGCCCGCAGGGTTTGTTTACCATCAAATCGCACATTGGGAGATCGTCTAATGGCAGGACGACAGGCTCTGGCCCTGTTAGTGGGGGTTCGAATCCTCCTCTCCCAACCACTATCTCCTCCTGCACTGGCCCGCGACGAACGAAAGGCAAGGATCGATGAGCGAAGAGAAGAACGTACCCCATGATTTCATCCGTCAGATCGTCGCCGCGGACATCGCCGCCGGGAAGAACGGCGGCCGCGTCCACACCCGCTTCCCTCCGGAGCCGAATGGATATCTCCACATCGGCCACGCCAAGTCGATCTGCCTCAACTTCGGGATCGCAGAGGAGTTCGGCGGGTTGTGCAACCTGCGGTTCGACGACACCAACCCGGAGAAGGAGGACGTCGAGTACATCAACGCGATCAAGGAGGACGTGCGCTGGCTCGGGTACGACTGGGAGGACCGCGAGTACTACGCGTCCGATTACTTCGAGCAGCTCTACGAATGGGCCGAGTACCTGATCAAGCAGGGCAAGGCGTACGTCGACGATCTGTCGCCGGAGGAGATCAGCGAGTACCGGGGAAAGGCGATCCGCGACGGGGATAAGATCATCACCCCGCCGGGGAAGAACAGCCCGTACCGCGACCGGTCGGTGGAGGAGAACCTAGACCTATTCCGGAGGATGCGCGCCGGGGAGTTCCCCGACGGGGCGAAGACGCTGCGGGCCAAGATCGACATGTCCCACCCCAACATCAACATGCGCGATCCGGTGATGTACCGGATCATGCGCGCGACGCACCCCCGCACCGGAGACGAGTGGTGCATCTATCCGACCTACGACTGGGCGCACGGCCAGTCGGACGCGATCGAGGGGATCACCCACTCCCTGTGCACCCTCGAGTTCGAGGTACACCGGCCGCTCTACGACTGGTTCCTCGACAACCTGCCTGTGCCGCACCGCCCGCGCCAGATCGAGTTTTCGCGGTTGAACCTGACCTACACCGTCCTGTCCAAGCGGCGGCTCCTCCAGCTCGTGGAGGAGGGGCATGTCAACGGATGGGACGACCCGCGCATGCCGACGATCGCCGGATTGCGCCGCCGCGGCTACACTCCGGAGTCAATCCGCGATTTCTGCTCCCGCATCGGCGTGACCAAGGCCGAGGGGATCGTGGAGTACGAGCTCCTCGAGTACTGCCTGCGTCAGGATCTGAACAAACGAGCGGAGCGGAGGATGGCCGTGCTCCACCCGCTCAAGGTGGTGATCGACAACTATCCAGAAGATCAGGTAGAGGAGCTCGAGGCGATCAACAATCCCGAGGACCCATCCGCCGGCACCCGCATGGTCCCGTTCTCCAAGGTGCTCTACATCGAGCGGGACGACTTCATGGAGAACCCGGTCCCCAAGTTCTACCGCCTCGCTCCGGGACGGGAGGTGCGGCTGCGCTACGCCTACTTCATCCGGTGCACCGACGTGGTGAAGGACGAGGCTGGAAACATCGTCGAGATCCATGCCACCTACGATCCGGCGACCCGCGGCGGGGATGCGCCGGACGGGCGGAAGGTGAAAGCGACCCTGCACTGGGTATCGGCCGCCCACGCAATCGAGGCCGAGGTGCGGCTGTACGATCGGCTGTTCAAGGCGAAGAACCCGCTCCAGGTCGAGGACGGGAAGGATTGGCTCGATAACTTGAATCCGGAATCCCTCGTCGTCCTCACCGGTTGCAAGCTCGAACCGAGCCTCGCGGAGGTAAGCCCTGGGGATCGGTTCCAGTTCGAGCGGGTCGGCTACTTCTGCGTCGATCCCGACTCAAAACCAGGCAAGCCTGTGTTCAACCGGACCGCCACGTTACGCGACACCTGGGCGAAGATCAAGAAGCGCCAGGGGAGTTGACTTAGGCCTTCCACGCGGTCATCTTTAAAACCGCTGTGTTTATCAATGCACGGGGCGGAGTGCGGCTGATTCAGCTGAAACTACGGGCAGCGGATGAGCCCCTGTGCCCATAGGCAGCCGCCACAGGAGGGAGCAGGGTTGCCGTAGCAATCCTCGCCGTTTTCCTGGGCGAGGGGGCAGCTTGCGCACCAGGCGCACGGGGCGAAGGTAAAGTCTGCCACCCGCTCCCTGAACGCCACATACTCCGGACTGTTCCACAGCTCGGAGAGGGACTGATCACGGACATTTCCGATCACGTAGCGGTTCGTCGTCCGTTCCGCTCCATTCAGGTACGAGGTGTGGGAGTGAAGGAGCTCGAGACACGGGCTCAGTCCCCCATCCCACGCAATCGACGCCGATCCGCGTTCGATGAATGGGCAGCGGTTTCTGCCGTTATCCAACGGCATCCCGGTAAGGTAAAGGTGGAACTTGTCGCACCCGTCGTCCAGCGCAATCCCCGGTAGAAAAGAGGAATCGCCGATCCACGGCAAGTAAAGCCGCATACGCGCGTCCCCCGGCCGATACCCGGACTCCGCCGGGGAGCGATAGAGCGCTTCTGCCTCCAGTTCCTTTGTGTAGGGGAGGACGTGGCTTACGTGGAAATCGCTTACGCCGAGCTCCTGCGCCAGGGCAAGCAACTGTGGGAGGTCGCCGATGTTGCGGCGCATCGCGACAAATGCAATTCCAAGCCTGGTTTGTGGAGCTTGTGGGGCTGAGGTTTCCCCCTGCAGCCGGCGGAAGCGACGCAGGTTGGAAATGACCTGGGGAAGCCGTGCCCCAAGGCGGATATCAGCGTAGCTTTCCGGTCGTGCCCCATCGAGCGAAACCCATAGCCGATCAAGCCCAGCCGTGATCAGAGAGCGCGCCGTTGGCGCATCAAGCATCGTCCCGTTGGTGATCAGCTCAACCGAGGCACCGAGCTGCTTCGCCGTCCGTACCATCTGCAAGATCTCCGGATGAGCGAGCGGCTCCCCGAACCCGCCGAAGAAGACACTCGGTCGGGGTGAGAACTCCTCGATCCCGGCGATGATGTGGGCGAACGTCTCCTTGGTCATCATACCGGTCGGTTCATCCCAGGAATTGCGGATGCAGGTGCGACAGTGGAGGTTGCACGCATCCGTCGGCTCTATGTACAGCTTGGCCAACCGATGGATGGGGCGGGAAAGGAGGATGTAATCCTCATCTGAAACCAGAGGGAGCTCCATTCCAGGGTTGAGCCCGTAGTGGGTGGAGACCTCTTGGGGCAGCACAATACGCCCGTCTCCGTCTACATGCGCTCTTTTTCGGGGTTCATCTGCCATCTGGGTTGTTCTTTCCTGCTCCTGTACTCGACAAGCGGCACATTATAAATAACCTTTCGCTTTGGTGCATAAACGAATGAACCGGGATGCGGTAACGACTCGCACTTGACGGATAGCGCAGCTATGTAATAATCTGCTTAAAATATGAATGAGGGGAACAGCGAGGTTATCATGCGGCGCAACGACGGTTCCGGTGAGCATGAGAGACTCGTCGGGCTGGGAAAGGATTTCTGGTCCCTGTTCGAAGGGCTCGGGGACGCGGCTTACCTCATCGAGACAAGCACGGGAAAGATCTTAGCCGCCAACGCCCAAGCGGCCGCCCAGACCGGCTACTCGACCGACGAGCTCGTCGGGATGAACATCGTCGATGACTTGAGCGTCGATCCCCCTCCTGTTTCGTTGGAAGAGGTTGGAAAGAGGTTTTCCCGCGGAAAGACCGTTCGGTTCGTACACAAGAAGCGAAGGAAGGACGGAAGCATCTACTGGGATGAGGTGACCGTTGCCCCCCTCCCGTTTCCTGGGATTCACGTTTCGTTGAACCGCGGCCCCCCTCCCGTTTCCTGGGATTCACGTTTCGTTGAACCGCGACATCACCGAGCAAATAAACAAGGAAAAGTTCATTCAACAGGAGCAGAGCCAGCTTCGCGCCATCTTCGACAGCATCAATGCAATTATCTATGTCGCTGATCCCTACACCCACGAGATCCTGTATATCAACAAGTACTTTCGCGACATGATCGGTAAAAATCCGGTGGGAAGGCTCTGCTACGAAGAGTTCCAGGGCAGGAGCGAGCCGTGCGAGTTCTGCACCAATGACATCATTCTCAAAAACAAGGGGA
Organism: Candidatus Bipolaricaulota bacterium; assembly: GCA_021159055.1. Taxonomy (NCBI): domain Bacteria; phylum Candidatus Bipolaricaulota; species Candidatus Bipolaricaulota bacterium. The sequence continues at coordinate 7,422 of JAGGSO010000105.1, forward strand.
AACCATATCAGTGGGAATACCACAATCCGGTCTACGACCGCGATTATCTCATTGTAGATCGCATCATTACCTGGCCGGACGGTCGTGATGTACGGTTCGAAGTGGCATTCGACATCACCGACCAAAAAGCAGTCGCGGAGGAGCTGCGCGAGCGGGAGGAGCTTTACAAGGCGTTGTTCGAACAGCTGAGCGACGCTCTGTTCTTGGAGAGTCTCGACGGGAAGATCCTCGCGGTGAACGAGAGCACGTGTCGGCTCCTCGGCTATTCGCGCGATGAGCTGACCCAATTGACGGTGGGCGATCTTGTCCCTGAGGGGGGGAAGAAGTTCCTCCCCGAGCTGATCGACGAAGAGACGATGGCCGGAAAGGCGTTGGAGACCGTGAACCGCCGCAAGGACGGAACGCTCGTCCCAGTGGAGTTGCGGGGGCGGATCATTGAAATCCACGGGGCTAAGCGCATGCTCGTCAGCCTGCGCGACATCAGCGCGCGGGTACGGGTCCGTCGGGTGGAAGAGATCCTGCAGCGGATCACCGAAGCGGCGAATGCAGCGGAGAACCTCGATTCCCTGTTCTCTAAGATCAGGGAGATCCTGAGCGTGATGATGGACACGACCAACTTCCGCATCGCGCTTTACGACGAGAAGGAAAACACGATCTTCATGCCCTACATGGTCGATGAGAAGGATACTTATCATTCATTCGTGGCCGCGAATTCCTCCACCGCGTACGTGATCAAGAGCGGTCGCCCCCTTCTGATCACAACCCGCAACCGCGCCCAATTGACGAAAAAACTCGGGCTCGAGCCGGTGGGAGCGGTGGCGAAGGCATGGCTCGGGGTCCCGCTCAGGGTGGAAGATCGAGTGGTCGGAGCGGTGGTCGTGCAGAGCTATACCGACCCGGATGCGTACGGGGATGACGATATCGGGATCCTGGAGACCGTCTCCGACCAGATAGCGATGGCAATCGTCCGCGAGCGGGCGCGGGAAGCGCTGCGTGAGAGCGAGGCCCGCTACCGGAGCATCTTTTCCGCCACCACTGATGCGATCCTCGTCTTTGACCAGGACGGGAACATCGTCGAGGCGAACCCGGCCGCCTACCGGATGTACGGCTATGCGGAGGGAGAACTGATCGGGCTTTCCGCCGACAAGATCGTCCATCCCGATTACTATCATGGGTTCAAGAATTTCAAGAACGGGATAAATGCCGGCGTTTTCGTCTCCGACTCGGTCAACCTCCGCAAGGACGGGACCCCGTTCCCGGTCGAGGTACACGGAGTTGGGTTCATCTTTCAAGGGGAACCCCATCTCCTCTCCATCACCCGCGATATCTCCGCTCGCATCGCTGCTGAGAAGGAGCTCGAGAAATCGCAGCGGAAGATCGAGCTTCTGCACGACGTTGCCCATGTCCTCGAATCGCTAGAGGACGAGGAAGAGGTGTATACCCACACGGTGCACGCCGCTGAGGAGATCCTCGGGTTCCCGCTCTGCACCCTCGACATCCGCGAGGGGGATGCCCTCGTCACTAAGGCGACATCTAAGGGCCTCCCCGCAGGGGCGAGCCAGTCCGTCGCCCTGTCCGAGGAGTCCCTCGCCACCAAGACATACCGTACCGGGAAGACTTACGTGATCAACAAGATAGAGGATGATACAGCAGCCCGGCCGACTCGGACGGACTTTCGTTCCGGAATCAGCGTTCCAATCGGGAAATTCGGGGTGTTCCAGGTGGCAGCGCGGGAGGAGAACGCCTTCTCCCCCGAGGACGTTCGCCTTCTCGAGCTCCTCATCGGCCATACCACCCAGGCGATCGGGCGGATTCGCCTCCAGCGGGAACTGCGGGAGCAGGCGATCCGCGATCCGCTCACCGGGGTCTACAACCGCCGTTACTTCAACGAGGTGGTGGAGCGGGAGCTCGTCCGCGCCAAACGCTACGATCACCCGATCGGATTCTTGATGATCGACGTCGACGGGTTCAAAGCGATCAACGATCGGTTCGGACATCAGACCGGGGACAAGATCCTGCGGGCAGTCGCTGATCTGCTCGTCGCTCAGGTGCGCGAGACCGATCTCGTCGTCCGCTACGGTGGGGATGAGTTTCTTGTTATGCTGATCGAGACGAACGGCCAGACCGAGGCGATAACCAAGAGGATTCAGGACGCTGTCGCTGCGCGGAACAAGACGGACGAGCTGATCCCGGTTACCCTGTCGATCGGCGCCGCCCACTGGAGCCCGGGGGATGATCTCCCGATCGAACAGGTCCTCGCCCGGGCGGATCAGGCGATGTACAGGGAGAAACGGACCGACGGCTGACCATCCGATCCTACTAGCTTTATTCGATTGCTTGCCATAGATTGCTATATTTGGTATAAACTTTCACATGGTGGAGTTGGCCTTCCTATTCTTGGCAGGGGCGTATGTCGGCTGGAACATCGGGGCGAACGACGCGGCAAATTGTATCGGGACCTCGGTTGGTTCTGGGCTCCTTTCTTATCGAAAGGGGATCATCCTGGTAGGGGTGTTCGTCATCGCTGGGGCACTTCTGCAAGGGCAGCACGTGATGCACACGATCGGAAAGGGGATCGTAACCGCCGAGCTTCCAGTGGCCGCGGTGTTCGCTGCCCTCCTGTCAGCAGGGCTGTTCGTTACTTCGGCGACGTTTTTTAAGCTCCCCGTCTCAACCTCACAAGCGATCGTCGGAGGAGTGGCCGGGGTCGGGCTGGCTGCCGGGGCTCCGGTTGACTTCTCCAAGCTCCTAAACATCGTTATGGTATGGGTGCTCGATCCGTTTCTCACCGGGCTGATGGCGTTCGGGATCTATCACCTGTTTGCGTTCTTCCTCCGGCGGGTACAGCGACCAGGTCGGTGGGACGCCATTCTGAAATGGCTCGTATTAGCGAGTGCAGGGTACGTCGCCTTCTCACTCGGGGCGAACGACGTGGGAAATGCGGTTGGCCCGATCGCCAATCTCGGGGTCCCATCCCATTGGCTCGCTCTCCTTGGCGGGACAGCGCTTTCGATTGGCGCATTCACCTTCGGACACCGGGTGACCGAGACGGTGGGTGGAGGGATCACTGTCCTTGATCCGTTGAGTGCATTTGCGGCCCAGGCCTCCGCCGCCATCGCCGTTCATTTTTTCTCGATCATCGGAATCCCGGTTTCTACCTCCCAATCGGTGGTGGGGGCGGTGGTTGGCGTCGGTATGGTGAAGGGGGTACGGGCGATCAAGCGAGGGCGAGTCCTCCAGATCGCGGTAGGGTGGGTCGCTACCCCGACCTCTGCCGGGATCTTCTCGTTCCTCCTCTACAAGCTGATCTCCCTCGCCCTATAGCCGGCGCTGGGCGATCATCATGTCGATCCGGTCGGAAAGGTCCTCGGCCCGGTCGGAGATCTCGACGAGCGCCTCGATCAGCCCGTAGAGCTGCAGCTTCGCAGCGAGATCGATCCCCATCTTGAAGATCGCCTTCACCGCCTCTCGCTCCACCCGGTCGACCTCGCTCTCTTTGATCTCGATCTGCTTGGTGTGATCGAGGGCGGCGTTCATATCCTCGAACAGGAGGTGCATTGCGGAGTTGACCTCATCCGCGATCTCCTTGGTCTTGTCCGCGATCTTCTGGACGAACGGCTTGATCGACTCGGGGATCTCGATCCGCTGCAGGAGGAGATAGTCCAGCGTCTCCTCTCCGGCGTTCGCCAGCTTGTCCACCTGTTCGATCACCTCGAGGATATCGCGCCGGGATGGAGCGAGAAGCGCTCCTCCGAGCAGGGAGGCCTCCACCTCCCGGCGGACGTCGTCCGCCTTCCCCTCTGCGGTGTGGGTGGCGAGGGCGAGCTCGCCCGCGGCATCGACATCACCGTTCAGGTACGCGAGAAGCGACTCCTGAAAATGGGAAAGGCTCTCCTCCACATGGTCGAGGTGCTTTAACACCAGGGTCTCGATCTCCTTCTGCTTTCTCCACAACACGTCCATCCCTCCACGTTCGGTATTGGTTCCAGGTTAGCCCGTTTCCGGTCCGGTGTCAACTGCGCGGGTTGCGCCGCACCTGATTTTTCGGTACGGTGCAGGCAAGAAAGGAGGAGACAATGAGAGGGTACATCGTCTGGTTTTTCGCCCTTGGCCTGATCCTCGGAGGGGCGGCCGCTCTGGCGGCGGAGATCCACCTCCCCGGGGACACGAGCTTACACGGTAACGTGCTCATCGCCGAGCAGTTCTATAAGACGGAGGTCGTGCACGGAAAGCAGGTGCAGGTCCCCCTCCCGTACCGAGTCTGGCCGGGGAAGAACGGGATGCGCGATTCTGACTACTTCGACGTCCGGATCGAGGCCCATCCCGGGGACGTGATCATGCTCGCCGCTGGGACCCACAAGTTCGACGTGTGGATCTATACCCCTGGGATCACCATCACCACCGATCCGGCGACCGCGGGGATGGCCGACATCTGGGGGACGGTGGAGGTGGACGCGGACAACGTGACCCTGGACGGGATCGCGGTCACCGGTCCCCGCAAGACGGAGCGCGGGCTGTCGAGCGGCCATGGGATTGAGATCAACCGTGAGCACGTCAATAGGATCACGATCCGAAACTGTCTGGTGAAGGAGAACGAGTGGATGGGGATCCACGTGATCGGCGTGCGGGGCGAGATCGAGGAGCTGCGGGTGGAGGACTCGAAGATCGTGGATAACGGGAGCTTCGGGATCGAGTGCCAGACGGTGAAGAACCTGGTCGTCACCGGGTGCACGATCACCGGCAACCTCGAGGGGGTCCATATTGGAAGCTACGTAGACAACGTCATCCTCGAGAACAACACGATCACGGGCAACCGCAAGGTCGATGTGTACCGCAAGCAGGATTAATCCTCGATCGTCACCGGTACGAGGATTGCCTCACCAGCGGCGCCGGTGATCCAGATGAAGTAACTCCCCGGCGCCAGGTCCTGCGGATCGAGCTGCAGGCTGTAGCCGCCTGCTCCGCGTGCGGATGAGAGGGTGACCTTCGGAGCCGCTCCTCCGCCTCCGGCAGCGGTGATGCCCACGGCAGCGACCTTGACCCACGGTCTCGTTTTCCAGCCCTCATCAAGGGTCAGCGAGATCGGGCCGTGCGGCGTTACCGGAGTCACTTCCTCTTCCGCCAGCGAGATCAGCGTCTCGAGATCGGGGGAGTTCGGCTTGCCCGCGGTTGCGACAAGGCGGTCCCCGGCGGAATCGGTCCCGTAGACCAGGATGCCGGGGTTGGTGTGCCAATTGTCGCTCGTGTCCGGTCCGAGCGGGTCGGTCCGTTCCATGGTCGCTTCGGTGCGCGGATCGCCGGCCGCCCAGCCCGTGCCGCTGCCAGCGTTCGCCGTATCCACCACCTCTCCGGCCGAGTTCACCAGCTCGATCACCGCCCCGTCGTCCGGCAGGGGGGCATCGTAGACGAGGTCGGCCGTCACATCGCTCACTGCCTCATCGCTTCCCCGCTCGAGGAGGTAATAGCCGCGCCCTTCGTTCCCGTCCTTGCCGGCGACCCACCACGCCATGTCGATCACCTTCCAGCCAAGATCGTTCCCCGGCTCTTTGACGAAGGTGATCGGCGGCCGCCGCCGCGGATTGGTGCACGGACTCGTCGGAGCCGGGGAGATCGTCCCGGAGAGGGGAATCCAGGTCCAGACGCTCTCGTCGCTCGGATCCGCTTTGCTGGGATACCAGCCGATCTTCCAGCCGGTCAGGTCGACCGGGGTCTCCCCCAGGTTCTCCAGCTCGATCCACTCGGCGTTGGAATCGGACGGGGTTCCGGCCCACGCGACCTCGGAGATGATCACCTTCCCATCGCACGGGGAACCGACCGCTCCTCCCCCTCCTCCGGCGATCCCGGTGATCGTCACGCTGACGGTGGAGACATCGGAGCGGACTTCGCCGCCCGCCCCTTCTCCGGAGACGGAGGCATGGTTGGTGAGCGGGCCGGGGAGATCGTCCGCAGTGATGGTGTAGGTGGCGGTGACCGTCATCGACTCGCCGGGGAAGAGGACGTTCCGCGGGAGCGGGATCTCCCCAAGGCGATCGTCGGTGAGGACGAGGTCAGTGATCGTCACGTTGCCGGTATTCTCGATCGTGTACGTGTAGATCAGGGTATCCCCCACCACGGCCTGATCGGTGTTCACTTCCTTGGTGAGCCGGATCCCTCCCGTGCCGGAGATCTCGAGCAGGGTGATCGTGGCCGAGTCGGTGACCCGGTTCCCGAGCGGATCGTATGCAGTCGCCGTCCCTGTATCGCTGATCGGACCAGGGAGATCCTTCTCGGTCACCGTGCGGGTGAGCCGCCCCTCCGTACTCTCCCACGGGGCAAGCTCCGTTCTTTCAATGGGAACAGGACCAAGTGGATCATCGACCACCGAGATCCGATTGAGCGGGACCTTCCCGGTGTTCGTCACCCGGTAGACGTAGGTGATTGTGTCGCCGACCGTGAGCGGGGAGAGGGGAGAGAGGGGGAATCCCCGGGAGTCGAGCGCTTTGATCTCGATCATCACCCCGGAGTTCCCGGATGTGAGCTCCACCTGCGCCTGCGCCTGATCGCTGACGGTGCGTCCGTCCGTGGTGCGGGCCGTAGCGGTGACGGTGTTCACGAGCGGACCAGGGAAATCATCTTCCGTCACGGTCGTGGATGCGGTTGCACTCGCGCTCTCCCCCGGCGCGAGCACGGTCGTGGGGAGGGTGATCGGTCCCAACCGGTCGTCCTCCAGACTTACGTCGTATAGGGTCTCCTCGCCGCTGTTCCGCACGGTGTAGGTGTAGGTGATCGCATCTCCGAACGTGGCGGTGGTGCGGTCGGGTTTCTTCTCCACCTCGATCTTCGCCGGCTTGGGG
>JAGGSO010000106.1 GCA_021159055.1 Candidatus Bipolaricaulota bacterium
TTGAGCATAAATCGCCGGGCGCCATTGGAATCATGCACATTGCCCGGACGATGATGAAGGTCGAAAAATTGTCCGGTTTGGGCTACGGTACAAAACAGAGGATAGTAACTCCGGGCACCTTTTTTGACCTTATTGAAACCTACAGATGTACCTTCTGCGTGTCCTTTGGTAGATTGGACAGTACCATCAAAATCCAAAGTCAGTCGGGGCAGTCGTTCGCGTTGGAGTCCCTCAATTACCATTGATCGAGACAACTGGCGTACATTTTCGACACCTTCGGTTTCCATCTGGGAAAGCGCTCTTGAAATTGTGGAAACATCAGGAAGTTTTCGCAAGCCCATTAAACGAAGAACGACTGGATCATCACGGTAGTAATCAACTTCTCGCAACCGTCGAAAACCGATAAGTATGTGGACAATGATCAGCTGCACTATCAAATGTCGACCAAAGACAGGTGAAATCTTCAAATGCGAAAAGCATTTTTTGAGCCGCTGTTTCAGGTCGATGCGCTTAAACAGTAGTTGAAAAATAAGCAAACCTGAAAAGGAAGTTAATTGTTGATCTTCAAATCGGATCATTGGAATTTTATGGAATTTTGCCGTAATTTGTGCTTTACTGGATTTCACTTGCGGTGGACTCCTGGATTAGGGTGATTGTTTAAAGGACATTCTCTTTATACCCGTATTCCATGGGACTCCGCAAGACTTTTACTTCTCTTTTTCACATTTTTTTATGCAACGCTGGGGTTAAATCAATATGATAGTGCCGGGCGATTCCTTTACTTTTTTCTTTCAGGCGGCCTATGCGCTCTAAAACTTTATCTCGTTTCTTTATTCCCCGGGGTTTGGTGAGACTATCGGCAATTTTCTGTAAGCCCGCTTCAAAACGAGCAATAAAATGTTCTGTAATAGCCTTTTCTTTTGCTTCTCGTTGTTCGGAATAACAATAAAGCCGGGCCTCATTATTTTCTTCGTCGATCACTTTATGGATTTTAATGGGATGATCCGAAGCTGTTGAAATATCTATGGCTTGATCCGCATTGAAACTGCGGGTTTGTTCACGACTTACGACCGGTTAACGGTATGGAGGCTCAATCAGCCAACCCATATTTGCCTGGTCCCCAATCC
>JAGGSO010000107.1 GCA_021159055.1 Candidatus Bipolaricaulota bacterium
CCGGGGACGAGATCACAGCGGCGGATCTCAAGAAGGCGTCCCAAGCGATTTACGATCTCGGCTGGTTCAGCGAGGTCGTCCCGTCAGTGGAGGATGGAGGTAAGGTCATCTTCCGGGTAAAGGAAAACCCGGTGGTGAAGAAGATCGAAATATCCGGAAACGACTACCGCGAGTCATACGGCCTGTTCGGAGTGACCTTGTTCCGTTATCCGATCGTATCTAAAGACAAAATCCGAAGCATCCTCCGTGATAACGGGGTAAAGATAGGGAAGATACTCAACAATAATTCTTTAAACGATGCGTTGCAGGCGATCCTCGACGCCTACGACAAGAAGGGTTACACCCTGATCGGGATCGGAAAGGTAATTCCAGGAGAGACCCTAAAGATCGAGATCGTGGAAGGGAAGGTGGAGGAGAACGTGATAACGGGCCTCACTGACGTACCGGTCGAGGTGGCACAGAAGATGATCGACATCCCCCTGCATCAGCCGGTGAAGAAATCCCAGATCCAGGCGGTCGTATCCCGTCTCCGCTCCTCGATCTATTTCAGTGACGTCGACGTTACCACGCAACCCGGGAGTTCCCCTGACTCCGTCAAGCTGGTGTGGAAGATAACCGCGCGCAAGCTGATCGACTCCCCGGTGAAGATCTCCGGGATCGATTTGACCGGAGTCACCCTGTTCCCGGAGGGGCTGGTGGAGTCGACGTTGGGAGATATTCCGACCGAACCGGTGGATAACTACCATCTCCTTACCATCCTGAAAGGCCTGTACGACCTGTACTATCGCAACGGGTACATCATGGTGAGGTTCAAGGTGGGAGGAGTGAAGGACGGGCGGCTCCAGCTCACGGTGGAGGAAGGGAGGATCGGCGAGATCGCATTCTCCGGTAACGAGCGAACCAAGGAGTACGTCCTTGCTAAGTCCCTCGGGATCAAGGTGGGAGAGATACTGAACCGGAGCCGACTCGCGGTCTCCTACCAACGGATGATGTCCTCCGGTTACTTCAAGTCGGTGGACATCGTCCCGGAGTGGGCGGACGACCACGTCAAGCTCTCCGTTACCGTTACCGAAGCAGCCAAGCTCGGAGGGATCAACGGTTCACTCGCCTACTCTCCGGAGAGCGGAGGGCTGGTGGGAAAGATCGATTATCACCAGAAGAACCTGTTTGGCACCGGACAGGACCTGACCCTTTCCTACAGTCGTGGGTTGGTCAACGACCAAAGCGCCACCTGGGACCTCGGGTACAGTACGATCGCCTTCTTCCGAGAGTTCAACCGCGTCGGGATAGATTTATACCGCAAAAGTGACCAAAAGACCGTTAACGGTGAAGACAAGAAGTTCTTTTCCCGTGGTGGTCGGGCGTCGGTCAGCTACCCGTGGGCCGACTACACCGACCTCGATCTCGCCTACAAGCACGAGGAGGTGCGGGAGGCGGAGGAAGCTACATGGACACCAGTCGATTCGATCACAATCGGGCTAAATTACGATGACGTAAATAATCCACAATTCCCAAGCAATGGTAACAGAAGGAACGTTTCCCTCGAACAGGCAGGAGGGTTTGCACTAGGCCCCGAATTCACCAAACTTGATCTTGTTTGGACAGCTTTTAACCCTGTTGCATTGAACATCCCGTTTCTGACCGGGTTAGAGAAAGTGACGGCAACTCGGCTTGGTTTTGGTTGGGGAGTGCATCTCCCGTTTTCTCAGGCGTATAGTTTAGGCGGTCCTGCCACCATTCGAGGGCAAGGGGTTACATCGGTCCGGCGATTGGCATACGCAAATTTTGAATACCGAATTAAATTGACGGAGGGGCTGACCACCACCCTGTTCGTTGATTCCGGGGTAAACCTCGATCAATTGACCCTCGATGGAGTGAAGAGCTCGATCGGAGTAGAATTTGGGATAGATGTGGCGGGGACTTATGTCCGCCTGGACGTGGCGTGGCCGTTGGGAAGCGGGATGAGTCTCGTCCCCCACT
>JAGGSO010000108.1 GCA_021159055.1 Candidatus Bipolaricaulota bacterium
GACGTTCACGGTGAGCCTGTCCAACCCGAGCGCGTCGGCGGTCACGGTGGACTACGCCACCTCTGATGGTACGGCGGTGGCGGGGGCAGACTACACGGCTGGGTCGGGGACGGTGACCTTCCCGGCCGGGTCCACGTCGCAGACGGTGACGGTGGACACGATCGAGGACCTGATCGATGAGCCGAACGAGACGTTCAACGTGGATCTTTCCAACCCGAGTGGGGCGACGATTGCCGATCTGCAGGGAGTGGGGACGATTCTCGATGACGATGGTGCGCCGCAGATAACGATCGACGATGTGACGGTGACTGAGGGAGTGGATGCCAATGCGGTGTTCACCATCAGCCTGACGAACCCGAGCGCGAGCGACGTGACGGTGGACTACGCAACGGCGGACGGGACGGCCCTGCAGCCGGGGGACTACACGGCGGCCAGCGGCACGGCGACGATTCCGGCGGGGAGCCTCACGACTACAGTGAGTGTACCGATCGTGGACGATGCGGTAAGCGAACCGACGGAGGAGTTCTACGTGAACCTGTCTGGGGCGACCAACGCCACCATCGGTGATTCTCAAGGGGTGGGGACGATCCTGGACGACGATGGGACCCCCTCGATCGCGATTGACGACGTAACCGTGACGGAAGGGGACAGCGCGACGTTCACACTGACGCTGTCGAACCCGAGTGCGACGCCGATCACGGTGGACTACGCCACCTCTGATGGTACGGCGGTGGCGGGGGCAGACTACACGGCTGGGTCGGGGACGGTGACCTTCCCGGCCGGGTCCACGTCGCAGACGGTGACGGTGGACACGATCGAGGACCTGATCGATGAGCCGAACGAGACGTTCAACGTGGATCTTTCCAACCCGAGTGGGGCGACGATTGCCGATCTGCAGGGAGTGGGGACGATTCTCGATGACGATGGTGCGCCGCAGATAACGATCGACGATGTGACGGTGACTGAGGGAGTGGATGCCAATGCGGTGTTCACCATCAGCCTGACGAACCCGAGCGCGAGCGACGTGACGGTGGACTACGCAACGGCGGACGGGACGGCCCTGCAGCCGGGGGACTACACGGCGGCCAGCGGCACGGCGACGATTCCGGCGGGGAGCCTCACGACTACAGTGAGTGTACCGATCGTGGACGATGCGGTAAGCGAACCGACGGAGGAGTTCTACGTGAACCTGTCTGGGGCGACCAACGCCACCATCGGTGATTCTCAAGGGGTGGGGACGATCCTGGACGACGAGGCAAACAATCCGCCGGTGGCCGTAGATGATAACACGGTTACTGATGAGGATACTCCAGTGACAATCCCCGTACTCGAGAACGATTCCGATCCGGACGGGGACACTATTACCGTGACTGACACTTCCGTTCCAACGCATGGCGCAACTGTAGTGAATCTGGATGGAACGATTACTTACACACCTGATCCCGATTACTGTGGTCAGGACTCATTCACGTACGCGATCTCCGACGGGAACGGAGGGAGCGACAGAGCCGCTGTGACGATCACGGTGAACTGCGTAAACGATCCTCCGGTTGCACAGGACGATACTGCAACAACCAGCTCCGACACCGCGGTTACCATAGCGGTATTGGCCAACGATGCCGATCCGGATGGCACGCTTGACCCGACGACGGTGTCCATCAACACACCGCCGAGCGATGGTTCGGTGATCGTCAACGCCGACGGTACGATCACCTATCACCCGGATCCCGGCTTCAGCGGTGTGGACACCTTTACCTACACTGTGGACGACAACGAGGGCTTGACATCCAACATTGCGACGGTAAGCGTAACCGTCGTCAGCGCCGGTGCCGATCTTGCCGTTGTTAAAACCGCGGACAACACCGCCCCCAACGAAGGGGATACGGTGAACTTCACCATCACGGTGACCAACAACGGTCCGGATGATGCGAGCGGCGTGACGGTGACCGACCTCCTGCCGGTAGGGCTTACTTACTTCTCGGACACCGGGGCAGGTGCGTATGATCCCGCGACCGGTATCTGGACGGTCGGAGCGCTCGCTGCCGGTGCAAACGCCACTCTGACGATCACCGCTACGGTGAATGCGGGCACCGGTGGGTCGACCATCACCAATACCGCTTCGGCGACCGGCGACCAGCCCGATCCAGACACGACGAACAATGCTAGCAGCGTCGATGTCACCGTGGCTGAGGTGGCCGGAGGAGGAGGTGGCGCAACCCAGGAGTGCGAAGGTAAGGTGATCATCAATGAGGTCGCATGGGCCGGTACGGCGGCCAGTCCGGAGGACGAGTGGATCGAACTGCGCAACCTGGGCACGGTCCCCGTCGACCTGACCGGCTGGACCCTGCGCTGGCGGAAGAAGAATCCGGTGACGCCGGAGGATTACCGGTGGAAGACGCTCGAACTCTCAGGGATCATTCCTCCGTCCTCGACCTCGGCGTGCGAGCTGGCAGCGGAATCGATGCCGCTCGTCAAGCTGATCAAGCGGCCGGATGATAACATCTCATGGTTGGTGGTCAGTGAGAGAAAGGAAGACGCGGAAGGGTTCTTCCTCCTCGAGCGGCGAAGCGACAAGACGGTGAGTGACCGTTCTGCCAGCTTAGTCTACGACACTGCACCTCCGTACCCGCTTGAACTGGACGATGACGGCGATGTAATCGAGCTCGTGAACGCCCAGGGGGAAATTGTGGACACAGCGAACGCTTTTCCCAAGCCGAATACCGGCTGGCCGGCCGGTGACGCGACCATCCACGCCTCCATGGAGCGGATCGACCCACTCAAGCCGGATAGCCCAGACAACTGGACCACCAACATGGGGATAATCACGTCCGGGCATGACGCGCAAGGGAAGCCCCTCGTGGCCACAGCAGAATTCATCAACTCGGCAGTGCTCAATGAACTGGCGGTTGAGTCCGCGGTGACGCCGGTCAAGACCCGCCCAGGTGCGCGCCTGGAGGTTGGGATCGATCTTCCCAAAGAGGCGCGAAAGACGGGCTGGCCGTGGATTCGGGTGACCCGCCCCGGTGTTACGGAGGCGGCGGGTGGAGGCGGAGGGGTCATCCCTTACTCGTTCTCCGGCCGCTACTCGCATGATATCTACTGGCTCGGGATCGACACCTCGAACCTCCCGCCTGGTGAGTACAACTTCTGGATCGTGTACGGCGAGGGCAAAGTAGTCCTCGTCCCGATCGAAGTGCTTCCCTAGCAGAGGCGGTCCCAAGCGCTTTCAGGGTTGACAAACCCGGCGCTTGGGGCCACTCTTTTCAGTATGACCAAGGACGTACGTGCCGAGATCGAGGAGCTGCGGGAGAAGATCCGCTACCACAATTATCTGTACTACGTGCTCGACCGGCCGGAGATAACCGACGCCGAGTACGATGCTCTGTTCCGCCGGCTGCAGGAGCTCGAGGCACAGCACCCCGAGCTCATCACCCCTGACTCGCCCACCCAGCGGGTCGGCGCACCGCCGGCGGAGGGGTTTGCCACCGTGACGCACGCGGTCCCGATGCGCAGCCTGGCGAACGCGTTCAGTGCCGATGAGCTGCGCGAGTTCGACCAGCGGGTGCGCAAGATCCTCGGGGTCGACACCGTCACCTACGTCGCCGAGCCGAAGCTCGACGGCCTGTCGGTGGAGCTCGTCTACCGTGACGGTCTGTTCGTGCAGGGTTCGACCCGAGGGGACGGAGTGACCGGTGAGGACGTTACCGCCAATCTGCGCACGATTCGGAGCGTCCCGCTTCGCCTTCGTCCGCTCGACGGCCGCGTTCCGCCGCTCCTCGAGGTGCGAGGCGAGGTGTACATCGACAAGGCCGACTTCGTCCGCCTCAACCGTGCCCGGGAGGAACAGGGGCTCCCGCTGTTCGCCAATCCGCGCAACCTCGCTGCCGGCTCGCTGCGCCAGCTCGACCCCAAGGTCACCGCGTCCCGGCCGCTGAAGATCTTCTGCTACGACATCGGGCGGGTCGAAGGGATCGAGATCCGCACCCAGGAGGAGCTTCTGCAGACCCTGCCCAAGCTCGGGATCAGGACGAATCCGCTCTACCAGGTGTGCCACGGCATCGAGGAAGCGATCGAGTTCTACGAGCGGATGCGGGAGATGCGGGAGGAGCTCCCGTACGAGGCCGACGGGATAGTGGTGAAGGTGAACGACTTCGCCTCCCGCCCGGTCCTGGGGGAGCTCGCCCGGAGCCCGCGGTGGGCAATCGCTGGCAAGTTCCCGGCCGAGCAGGGGATAACCAAGGTGAAGGACATCATCGTCCAGGTCGGACGCACCGGCGTCCTCACCCCGGTAGCGATCCTCGAGCCGGTGCGGGTGCGTGGGGTGGAGATCTCCCGCGCCACCCTGCACAACGAGGACGAGGTCAAGCGCAAGGACGTGCGCATTGGCGACACCGTAATCGTGCAGCGGGCCGGGGATGTGATCCCCGAGGTCGTCCGTCCGCTTCCCGAGCGGCGCACCGGGACCGAGCGCGAGTTCCGGATGCCCGATCGCTGCCCGGTCTGCGGGAGCAAGGTCGTGCGTGTCCCGGGCGAGGTAGCGCACCGCTGTCCGAACATCTCCTGCCCAGCACGGATCAAGGAGTCGATCCTCCACTTCGTGTCCAAGGGCGGGTTCGACATCGACGGGATCGGGACCAAGCTCGTGGATCAATTGGTCGACAAGGGGATCGTGCGCAAGGTGAGCGACATCTTCCACTTGGATAAGGAGACCCTCGCCGGGCTCGAGCGGATGGGGGATAAATCAGCGGAGAACCTCATCGCCGCGATCGAGCGGAGCAAATCGATCACGCTGCCCAAGTTCCTGTTCGCCCTGGGGATCCCCGAGGTAGGGGAGCGCACCGCCGAGATCCTCGCCGAGCGCTTCGGGAGTCTGGACCGCCTTATGGAGGCATCAGAAGAAGAACTCCTCGAGGTTCCGGACATCGGCCCGGCGACGGCGAAGGCGATCGTCGATTTCTTCGGAAACCCGGAGAACAGGCGGCTGATCGAGGAGCTGCGGCGGGCCGGAGTGCGGATCACTGCAGGCGAAAAAGCGAGATCGGACGCCCTTGCCGGGAAGAGGTTCGTGTTCACCGGAACGCTTTCCACGATGACCCGCGCCGAGGCAGGCGAGCGGGTGAAGCGGCTCGGAGCGACGGTATCCTCGTCGGTGTCGCGGAACACCGACTACGTGGTGGTGGGAGAAAACCCGGGCTCCAAGGCCGATCGCGCCCGCGCCCTCGGGGTGCGGATGCTGAACGAAGACGAGTTCCTGGAACTTCTGTCTGAATATGAGTGAGCGCACGATCCTCGATCTTACGCGGGAGGAACTGATCGAGTTCCTTCGCACCCACGGCGAGCCGCGGTTCCGTGCTGATCAGATCTGGCACGGGATCTACCGCGAGCTCGCGCCGTCCTACGCGGCGATCACCACTCTGCCGAAGCGCCTGCGGGCGCTGCTGAAAGAAGCCCTTCCGTTACCCGTTCTTGCTCCAATTGACGTTCAGGAGAGCGCCGACGGCCAGACGCGCAAGGTCCTGTTCCGCCTGCACGACGGGGAGACGGTCGAGGCGGTGCTGATGCTGTACGCCCGACGGCGCACGGTCTGTCTGTCGACCCAGGTGGGGTGTGCGGTCGGCTGCGCGTTCTGCGCCACCGGGAAGGCGGGATTCGTGCGTGATCTCACCGCGGGCGAGATCGCAGCCCAGGCGCTTCACTTCGCGCGCGAGCTCGACGCCCGGGGTGAGCGGCTCACGAACATCGTGTACATGGGGATGGGAGAGCCGTTTCTGAACTACGATGCGGTCATGCGCTCGATCCGGATCCTGAACGACTCCGAGGGGTTCTCGCTCGGGGCGCGGCGGTTCACCGTCTCCACCGTGGGGATCGTCCCCGGGATCGAGCGGTTCACCGACGAAGGACTGCAGGTGAACCTGGCGATCTCGCTTCATGCGGCTACAGACGAGTTGCGGAACCGGCTCGTCCCGATGAACCGCCGCTACCCGGTCAAGGAGATCATGCGCGCCTGCCGTGCCTACGTGGCGCGGACGAACCGGCGGGTGACGTTCGAGATCGCGCTGATCGACGGGGTGAACGACGCACCCGACCACGCCGAGGCCGTGGTGCGACTGCTGTCCGGGCTGATCGCCCACGTGAACCTGATCCCGCTCAACCCGGTCCCTGGCATCCCGCTCCGTCCGAGCCCGCGCGATCGGGTGGAGAAGTTCGCGGAGATCCTGCGAAATGCGGGGGTTCCGACCACGGTCAGGCTCGGAAGGGGGATAGAGATTCAGGCCGGGTGCGGCCAGCTGCGGGCCCGGTCACTCGTTCAGTAGGCCGCGGTAGAAGTCGAGCGCCCGGTGCCCCCAGTTCTCGGTGATCCTGTTCAACCCTTGATTGACGAGCTGGCGCACCCGCTCGCGGCTGATGTTCATGATCCGCCCCACCTCGGCGAGGGAATAGGGGTATCCGTCCTCGATCCCGTAGCGCAGCCGGATGGCGAACGCCTCCCGTGCCGGGATGTGGGACAGGACCTCCTCCAGCTCGTCGCGGAACAGGAGCCGTAGTGCCTCCCGCTCCGGGGAGAGCGCGGTCTCGTCGGCGATCAGGTCCTCCAATGTCTCGTCTCCTTCGGCCGCTCCCGCCGCCTGGTCGAGCGACAGGATCTCGTTCACCTGCGATTCGATCTGGCGCAGGCGATCGGCCGAGATTCCGAGCGCCTCGGTGATCTCCCCCTCTTCGAAGTGGCCGTCACGGGCCAGCGCCCGCATCTGCTCGAGCCGGCGTACTGCGCGGAACAAGTAGTCCGGGATGCGGATCATCCGCGAGTAATCAGTGATCGCTGCCAAGATGGCACGGCGGATCCACCACGAGGCGTAGGTGGAGAGGCGATATCCCTTCTCCACGTCGAACCGGTCGACCGCCTCGATCAGCCCGACGTTCCCCTCCTGGATCAGGTCGATGAGGGGAAGACCGGCCTCGACGTACTCCTGGGCGATCTTCACCACCAGGCGCAGGTTGGAGGTGATCAGCCGCTCCCGGGCACCCGGGGTGCCGGCGGCCAT
The DNA here is from genome assembly GCA_021159055.1 of Candidatus Bipolaricaulota bacterium. NCBI lineage: Bacteria > Candidatus Bipolaricaulota > Candidatus Bipolaricaulota bacterium. The sequence continues at coordinate 7,044 of JAGGSO010000108.1, forward strand.
CGCCCGGGCGGTCGCCTGCTCCTCCTCCGGGGAGAGGAGCGGGAACCGCGCGATCTCCCGGAAGTAGATCTTGAGGATATCGACCGTGTCGGTCGTGCCCTGCGTCTCGTTCGTCTCTTCCACCGTCTCTGCCATCTCGTTCACCGCGGTAGACTTTACGAAACTTCTACCTCAACCTTCAAGGGAATCCGGGAACGCGGGCGAATCGACGGAGAGGACATCGAGCGCGGAGACGCGAGCGGGAACGCCGATCACTTCCGAAAGGTTCGGGTGCGTGCGCCCGTCATCGCCGGAGATGAGCTCCTTCACGTACAGCCCGCCCTCGGTGCGCAGGGTGATCTCGGCCTCGGTCGGGGAGAGGAGGCGGGCAGTGGCGGAGATGAGCCGTCGCTGTCGCACCAGGTTGGCACGGCGGTGGGAGACGCGGGTCGGGGTGCGCTGGGCGATCGGGCCGATCATCCCAGCAAGGGCTTCCTGCAGCTGCTCTTCGGTCACCTCGCCTGCGAATGCGACCACAGCGCGGTAGGTCTTCTCCGCGTGCGTCTCCTTGAGGAGCGCAACCGTGGCCTTGTCGGTGACCCTGGTTCCAAAGATCTCGACCTTCCCGGCCGCGGTCTGGTTCACCTGCTCGGTCAGGGCCGGTATGTCCAGGCCCCGCCGCTTGGGGGAGATCAGCTCGAGGACGAACGGCCGGCCGGTCCCGAGCATGCGCGCGTCGATGTCCTCGCGCCCCGCGCCGTGCAGGTGCGCCCCCTTCGCCTCCGCCGCGGCGATGAACGGCCCGGCGATGAGCTCCTCGACTGACTCGGGGTACTGCTTCCCCGTGTAGTTGCACGCCGGACATCCCTTTCCGCCGCACTTGCGACACGGCCAGTGGGTCTGAGGAATCCCCCGCACCAGCTTGCGATAGCGCCCGTAGACGTAGAGCGATGCCACATGCATTCGGAGGGAATCGGTTGCAAGATCGACGGTGAACGAGATATCGGGGTGATGAAAATCCACCGTCCCCCGGCCGGCGATCCGCTCGAACTCCTTTCCCACCGCCCGGTTGAACGAATGCTTCAGCGGCTCGTAGGCATCGCTCGGAAACCGGTCCTGAAAGAAGCGCTCCATCTCGGCGAGCCGCGGCGTCAGCTTCACCCCGAACAGATACGTAGAAAACTCATATTCGGAGGCGGCGGAAGCGGCCCTCTTCGCCCAGTCCTCGACTCGGTCGAACAGCCCGCCGCACACCCAACAAGTACCGGGCTTCCCCTCGGTTCCGAGCATGGCGAGCACGGTGCGCAGAGCCTGCCCGCGGGCGCGGTTCGTCAGCCCGTGGCCGCGGCGCGCGAACGCGCGGCCGAGGCACTCATCGCAGATCGGACCTGCTCGTACGATCCTCTTCGCCAACTCCAGCATATCCTGCGCTTCCATGCCCAGATGTTCGCACATCAAGTTGCGGCATTCCAGGCGGCCTTGCCGGAGGAGGGGATCCGCGCGGTTGTTTTCCTGTAACGTTTGATGGAGAATTGGAGAGCACGTTAATCGGCATTGAAGTTTGGCGCACGGGGAGAGAACAAGGTTGACTGAGGAGACAGCGGTACATATACAGGAGTGGAAGGAGCGTTTTCCGGAGAAGTTCGTCACCCCGGAGCAGGCGTTCTCCCACATCCATCGGGGGGACCGGATCTTCGTCGGGACCGGGTGCGGAAAGCCGCAGTTTCTGGTCGAGGAGATGGTCCGCTACGTAAGAAAGCACCCGAAGGCGTTCTTCGACGCTGAGGTCCTCCACGTCTGGACCCTCGGGGTCGCCCCGTACATGCAAGAGGAGTTCAAGCGGAACTTCCGCCACAACGCGTTCTTCATCTCCGGAAATACGCGCGATGAGGTGAATCAGGGGCTCGCCGACTACACCGCGATCTTCCTCTCCCAGGTCCCGGATCTGTTCTATCGCCGCGTTGTCCCGATCGACGTCGCCCTTGTCCAGGTCTCGCCTCCCGACCGCTACGGCTACATGAGCCTTGGGATCAGCGTCGACATCGGTCGGGCCGCGGTCGACACCGCTGGGTGCGTCATCTGCCAGGTGAATTCACACATGCCGCGGGTGCACGGGGACAGCTTCGTCCACATAGACGATGTCGACTGCATCATTCCGCACGACGAGCCGCTCCTCGAGTACGAATCCGAGGTCCCGGACGAGATTGCCCATCGGATCGGAAAGTACGTTGCCCGGCTGGTGGAGGACGGCTCGACGATCCAGGTCGGCTACGGGAGGATCCCGAATGCCGTCCTCGCCAACCTGAGCGAGAAGGAGCATCTCGGGGTGCACACAGAGCTTCTGAGCGACGGGATCGTCGAGCTGATGAAGCGCGGGGTGATCGACAACTCCCGCAAGTCTCTCGATCGAAACAAGACGGTCGCCTCGTTCTCCATGGGACACCGCGAGACCTACGAATATCTCGCCGATAACCCGGCGGTCGAGTTCCGGCCGGTCCAATACACGAACGACCCGAAGATCATCGCCCAGCAGAAGCGGATGACCGCGATCAACACCGCTCTTTCCATCGACCTCACCGGCCAGGCGACGGCCGAGTCGATCGGGAGGATCTTCTACTCCGGGATCGGCGGACAGGCCGACTTCATGCGCGGGGCGGTCCTCGCTCCAAAAGGAAAATCGATCCTCGTCCTTGAATCGACGGCGAAGGGGGGCGAGGTCTCCCGGATCGTCCCCCTCCTCGCCGAGGGGACCGGGGTGACCCTCACCCGCGGGGACGTCCACTATGTCGTCACCGAGTACGGGATCGCCTACCTCCACGGAAAGAACGTGCGCGAGCGGGCGATGGAGCTGATCGGGATCGCCCATCCCAAGTTCCGGCCGTGGCTTCTGCGCGAGGCGAAGAAGCTGAACCTGATCTACAAGGATCAGGCGTACGTCCCGGGCGAGCGGGGCCAGTATCCGGAGGAGCTTGAGACCTACCGGACGACGAAGGCCGGGCTCGAGATCACCCTCCGGCCGGTGAAGCTGAGCGACGAGCCGCTCTTAAAGGACTTCTTCTACTCCCTCTCCGACCAGTCGATCTACAAACGGTTCATCTCCACCCGGACCGATATGCCGCACGAACGGCTGCAGGAGTTCGTCGTGATCGACTACACGCGCGAGATGGTGATTCTCGCCGTGATCGGCGAACCCGGTCAGGAGAAGGTGATCGGGGTCGGACAGTACGGGATCGACGAGACGACCCACACCGCTGAGGTGGCGCTCGTGGTGCGCGATGACTATCAGAACAAGGGCGTAGGGACGGAGCTCCTCAACTATCTGACCTACCTTGCCAAGCGCCAGGGGCTTCTTGGGTTCACCGCTGAGGTCCTGGTCGGAAATCAACCGATGCTGCACCTGTTCGAGAAGGCCGGATTCAAGATCGAGAAGCGGCGCGAGGCGGGTGTGTACGAGCTTAGGATGCTGTTTTAGGTGAGAAGATGAACGAAAAAACCGATATCAAGTACCTATTCGAGCCGCGCGGGGTCGCGGTGATCGGTGCGTCGGAGAATCCGGAAAAGATCGGGTACCGGATCGTCGAGAACATCGTTAACTCCGGCTACCCGGGCGGGATCTACCCGATCAACCCCAAAGGCGGGGAGGTCCTCGGACACAGGATCTACCGCGATCTCTCCGAGGTCGAAGGAGAGGTCGACTTGGCGGTGATCGCGATCCCGGCCAAGTTCGTCCTCGATGCGGTGAAGGAGTGCGGTGAGAACGGGGTGAAGCACCTCGTGATCATCACCTCCGGGTTCTCCGAGGTCGGAAAACGGGCCGAGGAGCGGGCCCTGGTCGAGACAGCGCGCAAGTATGGAATGCGGATCCTCGGGCCGAACATCTTCGGGATCTACTCAGCGAAGGCGTCGCTCGACGCCACGTTCGGGCCGGGTGGGATCCTCCCCGGCCACGTGGCGATCATCACCCAGAGCGGGGCGCTCGGAATCGCGATGATCGGGAAGACCGCGGCCGAGTCGCTCGGCCTCTCCACCCTCGTCTCGGTCGGGAATAAGTCGGACATCGACGAGTCCGACCTCCTCGAGTACCTCGCCGACGATGAGAACACGACAGTCATCCTCCTCTACATCGAGGGGGTGAAGGGCGGAGAGCGGCTCCTCTCGATCCTCCGGCGGATCACGCGGGCCAAGCATGTGATCGTGATCAAGTCCGGCCGATCGAAGCGCGGGGCGGCGGCGGCCGCATCGCACACCGGATCGCTCGCCGGGGCGGACGAGGTCTTCGACGCTGTCATGCGGCAGGTCGGGGTCCTGCGGGCAGAGAGCGTACAGGAGGCATTCGACTGGGCGAGGTTCCTCGCCGACTCTCCTCTACCGAAGCGCAAGGACGCGGTGATCATCACCAACGGAGGCGGGATCGGCGTCCTTGCCACCGACGCATGTGAGAAGTACGGGGTCTCCCTGTACGACGATCAAGAGGCGCTGAAGAAGGCGTTCTCATCGGTGATGCCCGAGTTCGGCTCGACCAAGAACCCGGTCGATCTGACCGGTCAGGCGACAGCAGAGGATTACGAGAAGGCGATGGACCTTGCATTGAAGAACGATCAGATCGGTTCGGCGATATCCCTCTACTGCGAGACCGCCCTGTTCGACACCGAGGCGTTCTCGCAGCTCCTCTCCGAAACGTACGCGCGCTACCGGAAGGAGAAGCCGATCGTCTTCTCCCTGTTCGGCGGGGAGCGGATCGAGCGGGCGATCACGAAGCTGCGAAAGAGCGGGATCCCGGTCTTCCCCGACGTGTACGAGGCCGTATCCTGCCTTGGGGCCCTCTACCGCTCCTGGGAGTACGCCCGGAGCCCGGAGGAGACGATCGAGGAGGTCAAGATCGACTATTCCACGATCGAGGGGGCCCTCGCTGCCGCCCGCGCCGCCGGAAGGACGTTCCTCCTCGCCCATGAAGCGGAGCAGGTCGCAGCGGCTCTCGGGATCCCGACCCCGCAGGCGATCGTCGCGCCCGACCTCGATGCCGCGGTCGCGGCGGCCGAGCGGATCGGCTATCCGGTGGTGATGAAGGTCGTCTCCAAGGACATCATCCACAAGAGCGACGCCGGCGGGGTCGCCCTCGACCTCGAAAACCAAGACGAGGTGATCGACGCCTACCAGGCGATCATGCGAAGCTGCCGCGCCTACAACCCGAAGGCGGTGATTCAGGGGGTGGAGGTGGCGGAGATGGTGAGGCCCGGAGTGGAGACGATCATCGGCGCGCGCCAGGATCCCTCGTTCGGCCCGGTCGTGATGTTCGGCCTCGGCGGGATCTACGTCGAGGTGATGAAGGACGTCTCATTCCGTGCCGCTCCTTTAGGAAAACGGACAGCTCATTCGATGATCGGGGAGATCCGCTCCTACCCTCTCCTCCTCGGGGTGCGGGGGGAGAAGCGGAAGGACATCGACGCGATCGCCGACGTTGCGGTCAGGCTCGGCGCGCTCGTGCACCGGATGAGGGATATAACCGACATCGAGATCAACCCACTCGTCGTCTACGACCACGGGGAAGGGGTAAAAGCGGTCGACGTGAGAATTCTGCTGAAGGGAAGCCCAGGGGGTGAGTGACATGAACTCATACATCATCGCATCGACGCGGAAGGACGCGGGGAAGACGAGCCTGCTCGTTGGGATCGCCCGCGCGACGGGGAAGAAATTCGGCTACTTGAAGCCGCTCGGGGATCGGTTCCTCTACCGGAAGAAGAGGCTGTGGGACTACGACGCCGCACTTCTTGTTAAACTGTTCGGTCTGGACGAGGAGCCGGAGGCGGTATCGATCGGGTTTGATCACTCCAAGCTCCGCTATATGTACGACCAGGACTCGATCACCGCCAAGCTGAACGAGCTGATCGAGATGGTCGGGAAGGACAAGGACGCCCTGTACATCGAATGCGGAAAAGGACTTGCGTTCGGGGCATCGGTCTACCTCGACCCGCTCACCATCTCCAAGGCGACCGGACTGAAGGTCGTGATCGTCGCCGGGGGGGAGGAGGACGAGATCGCCGACGACCTCGCGTTCCTCAAGCGGTTTATCAGCGCCGAGGAGGCGCACGTCGGCGGGGTGATCATCAACAAGGTGAAGAAGCCGGATGACTTCAAGGAGACTCATCTTGAAGAAATCGAACAGCTCGGGATCCCGGTGTTCGGGATCGTTCCCTACGAGCCGGAGCTTACGACCCTGTCGGTCAGCACGGTGGCGGATAAGCTGTTCGCGCGGGTGATCGCTGGTGAAGGCGGCCTTAACCGTACGATTCGCAACGTCCTCGTCGGCGCGATGTCAGTCGGATCGGTACTGGCGAACCCGTTGTTCAACAAGCCGGACAAGCTGATCATCACCCCGGGCGATCGGAGCGACATGATCCTCGCTGCCCTCGACGCGGGCGGGACCTCCTGCATCCTGCTGACGAACAACATCGTTCCGCCGGCGAACGTGATCACCCGCGCCACCGAGCAGGGAGTTCCGATCCTCCTCGTCCCGCACGACACCTACACGACGGCGATGCAGGTCGATCGGATCGAACCGCTCCTCACCCCGGAGGATACGGACAAGGTCGCGCTCCTCACCCGGCTTGTCATCGACAACATCGATCTGAACGCCCTGGGAGCACTGTGAGGGGAGCGCCGTGCATGCGGCGATCTTCCGGTTTTACGCGGAGCTGAATGATTTTCTCCCCCCTGGGCTCCGGCGGCGCGCGATCATCTATCGCTTCTACGGCTCCCCGGCGGTGAAGGACGCGATCGAGGCTCTCGGGATCCCGCATGTCGAGGTCGACCTCATCCTGGCAAACGGTCGCTCTGTCGGATTTGACTACCGGTTGCAACCAGGGGATCGGATCGCAGTCTACCCGGTCTTCGAGTCACTTGACATCACCCCGCTCGTCCGCCTGCAAGACCGGCCGCTGCGCGATCCCCGGTTTATCGCGGATGTCCATTTAGGGAAGCTCGTTCGACTCCTTCGTCTCCTCGGGTTCGATACAGTGCAGTTCGGCAGAGGGAAGGATGCCGCCCTTGTAGAGGCGGCTCTGTCGGACCATAGGATCATCCTCACCCGCGATCGGGATCTGCTGAAGCGGGGTCAGGTTACGCACGGGTACTGGGTCAGGTCGACCGACTCGGTTGAACAGGCGCGAGAGGTGGTGAACCGGTTCGACCTTCGCACACAGGTGCGGCTGTTCACCCGTTGTCCCAGATGCAACGGCCTCCTCACTTCGGTGGAGAAGGGATACGTTCTTGACCGCATCCCGCCCAAGACCGCGACTTGGTTGGATGAGTACTTCATCTGTCAGGACTGCGGCAAGCTCTACTGGCGCGGCACTCACTATCCGCGGCTCAGGGAAACGATCGCGCGGATACTTCATCCCCCTTGCTGAAGCAGCAGGTTACGGGAATACCAAGGTGTATTTTCTAACCCATCTTCTACAATTGCAGCCGCCTTTTAAATGGCGTTACAGAACCTGGGCTGAGGTCTTGGCACCATGAATGCCCGTATTTTTCGCACACTCCCTCGAGTGGCGTCCGAGATCTGGCCTGAGGGCCTCTCAGCGCCTTGCGCGCACTAAGTCCATGCGCTTTGCTCTTACCATCGGTAAGGAAAACCGGCATCATCCCCCACCAATGTCGTCCTACCTTCCCTACTGACTATTGGAATATCCAGCATTGTCGAGTAATATTATTGCTTGATGAAAAAGCTGGTAGTGCTTAGGGGTGATGAAGATAGCGGTCCGCACTAAGTCAAAGGAGAAGAAAGGGCATCCCCGCACGAAGCGGGTGCAAACAGTCCTCGCCATAGAACAATATGAGCTTCTGTTACAGGCCGCCAAGCAGGCAGGAGAGACGGTAAGCGCTCTTGTCCGTAAAGCCATTGAGACCGGGCCGCTTGCGCAGGAGCTCCAGCGAAAGCGTGAGCGCGCGTTTGAGGAGCTTCTCTCCCTTGATGCCCCGGTGAGCGACTGGGAACAGATGGAAAAAGAGATCGCCGAGGGAGCTGGACGTGAGTGATCTCTTTCTGGACGTGAATATCCCTATGTATGCTGGTGGCAAGCCACATCGATACAAGGACGCCTGCGTCTGGGTGATGCGCGAGATAGTGGAAGGGCGGCTTAAGGTTGTCACCGATACGGAAGCTATTCAAGAGGTTCTCTATCGCTATGGAGCGATCGGCCATTTGGACACCGGTGTGACAATGGCTAATGCTCTCTTGGAGCTTGTGCCCGTGATTCATCCCGTTGATGTAGAAGATATGCGGCTTGCTACCGAACTCTTTCGAAGATATAGGCCGAAGGGTGTTACTCCTCGAGACGCCATTCACGCGGCGGTGATGATGAATAGAGGGGTAAAGGAGATAATTTCAACGGATTCTCATTTTGACTTGATTGAGGGGATCACCCGTCTCGATCCAGAATCCCTCTTCCGGAAGAAGGGGGAGAATTAGCCAAGTTTAGCCTGGGCTCAGAGGCTAGAAGTCATATAAAAGATCTTCACTGGATACCCCACAGCGAGCTACGGGAAGGAACGGAGATTCGCCGCCGGCGAATCGGTTCAGGGTTTGTCCGGATTACATGAACTCTGTGACGGATAACGTCGGGGACAAGCCCCGACTCCACGGAAAATCGCGGCTTTCGTCCTGTCACACCCTGTGTGCAATGTTGTCTTCCTATACCCATGTGACGGTGTCGCTAGCCGGGTTAGTACCCCCCAGGTACGGGTTACCTTTTTCTTCCTTCCCGATTAGGTAACCCAAATCTTGAGGAATTCACCCTGGCTTCGGTAACTTTTTCAATGAGGCACTTCGAGGGCTTGACTCGGTTTTGGAAAATTTCTATACTAGTGATGCTGATCCGCAAACGTTTTCGAAAGGAGGTGATAGGCTAAGAATAGACCAAGCTTCGAAACCACAGAGACGTTCCGTACCAAAACAAAAAGGAGGGTTATATGAGAATCAACCTAGGCAAGTTGGTGGCGGTGTTGGTACTAGCAGGGATGTTGGTCGCGGGCGTAGCAGCATTTGCTGCGGAGAAGACTTATACTATCTATGTTGTGGTTCACGGCGGTATCGCCGATCCGTTCTGGAAGGTATGTGAAAAAGGAGCCAAGGACGCAGGAGCACTTTACCCTGATCTAAAGGTCATATATACGGGCCCGGCCGCGTTCAATCTGGAAGAGTTCATGGCGGATATCAATGCAGCGATAGCAAGTAAGCCCGATGCGCTTGTCTGCACCCTCACCGCGCCCGAGGCGATGGACGAGGTTCTCCGCCCCGCGATTGCTGGAGGGCTCCCGGTGGTGGCGATCAACGCCCCGGACCTTCGACCTGTTGATCAGCGGATTCCGGTCCTTACCTACGTCGGTGAGGACTCTTACTTCATCGGGGTCACGGCGGCCACCGAGACCCTGAAGCGGTTCACTCCGAAGCGCGCCATCTACCTGAACCACCATCCGGGAGCGCGCAACATCGAGGAGCGAGGAGCCGGCTACGTTGACACAATGAAGGCCCATGGCGTGACAGCAGAACAAGTTAACATCACCGAGGACCCGATCAAGGGAGCGGAGATCGTAGCCGCCTATGTCAAAGCGCATCCCGACACGGATGCGATCTTCTGCGGAAACACTCAGCGAACTGAGACCGTTATCCCACGCCTGGAAGCGGAGGGACTCACCGTTGGGAAGGATATCAAGATCGCCCAGATGGATATATCACCGAAAATCCTCGATTACATTAAAGAGGGAAAGGTGATGTTCACCATGGACCAGCAGCAGTATCTCCAGGGGTATTTGGGTGTGTTGTTCGCTTATCTCCACGTGAAGTTCGGGTTCACTCCACCCCCTGCTCCGGTCTCTACTGGTCCGGCCGTCATCACAGCTGAAGACATACCGCAGCTGATGGAGTTGGTCGAGGAACAATACCGTTAATCAGGTGAGCAACGCTCGAGGCTGAGACGCTAGTGTATGAGCGGTACTCCTGCGTAAAGCAGGAGTACCGCTCGATTCCTTAAGGAGTGAAAATGGCAAATGAAGAGAACGCACGTGATAGGGATCAAGGATCGTTAGCGGCACGAATCACAACTCGCTTGCGGCGAAACCCGGCTGTGGGTGTTATCGGAGCTTTTCTTGTTCTGTTCGTCATATTTTCTTCTTTGAATTCCAGCTTCTTAAGCGTCAAAAACTTAACTGGCATCTTTACGATCGTCTCTGAATTAGGGATCGTAACCATCGGCATCGCGTTCGTGATGATCACCGGCGAGTTCGATCTATCAGTGAGCAGTGTATACGCACTTTCCGGTTTTCTTTTTGTTACCCTCGCTAACCAGATTAACTCCCTACTCGCTCTGTTTGTCACATTGGCGATCGCCGTCGCCATCGGGTTCATAAACGGGCTCATAACTGTTCGGGTCCGCCTTCCCTCGTTTATAACCACCCTGGGTATGCAGATGTTCATCCGGGGGATCCTTCTTGCCGTAACCGGGGGCGCGTCTGTAAGTTACCACGGTGATCGGATCGTCCCCGCTATGTTTACTAACATCGTAGGGCAGGGATTCCGTCCGTCGCACTTATGGTTTATCGTGATAACAGTCGTATTCTCCCTCATCCTCACGCGCACCAGGTACGGGAACTGGGTATACGCCACTGGAGGAGACCGGGAAGTGGCAAGAGCAATGGGGGTCCACGTTGATCGCGTAAAGATCCAGAACTTCATGATTTCGGCTGTGTTGGCCGCCTTGTCTGGCTGTATCGTCCTCACTCGGTTTAAGATCGCAAACGCGGCGTTTGGAGTCGGGATGGAGCTGGAAGCGATAGCTGCCGCTGTTATCGGTGGGACGTTTCTCACCGGCGGGTACGGAACGATTATCGGCGCATTCTTCGGTGCACTCATTATGGGGATGATGCGGACCGGGCTTATCATGTCTGGAGCCCCGGCCTATTGGTACCAAGCGTTTGTCGGAGCGATCCTGGTCATTGCGGCGACCATCAATCTCAAACTGCATCGGATCGAAATGTAGGGAGGGGACATGCCAGAACAACCTATAGTGAAGATGGTGAATATCAGCAAGAGATTCGGGGCGGTTCAGGCCCTGGACCGGGTCAGCTTAGATGTTAACGAAGGAGAAGTCCTCGGGCTCTTGGGGGATAACGGGGCGGGTAAGTCCACGCTAATCAAGATCCTCGCCGGCATATTTCCGCCGACCGAGGGCGAGATCTACTTTGAAGGAAAGCCAGTCCGGCTTTCCTCGCCTAAGGAAGCGAGGGAACTGGGGATAGAGACCGTGCATCAGAAGCTCTCGTTAGTGGACATCATGACCATCTCCCGCAACTTCTTCCTCGGACGGGAACCGGTGAAGAAGATCGGACCTTTTTCGTTCCTCGATAAGCGCAAGATGGATGAGGAATGTCGCAAGGTGGTCACTCAAGTGGGGGTGCGGGTGCGGGATCCGAACGAATACGTGTCAATCCTCTCTGGCGGGGAAAGGCAAGCGATCTCGATCGGGAGGGCGATGTACTTTGGCGCGCGGATCCTCATTCTCGATGAGCCGATGACTGCTTTATCCGTGCGCGAACAGCGCACCGTCATCGAAGAGGTAAAAAACGCCAAGGCCGCTGGAGCCGCAATCATCTTTATCACCCACAACGTTTACCACGTCTATCCCGTCGCTGACCGGTTTGTAATCTTGGACAAAGGGAAAAAGATCGGCGAAGTGACGAAAGCGGAAGTGACCGCCGAGGAGCTGACGGAGATCGTGGCCGCCGGAAGCATGACGGGGAAACCAGAAGTATAGGTAGCTGAAGGGGGGTATTCACGTGAAAACGAAGATCGCGGCGATCTTCCTGGGAAAGCCAGAGAACGCGGCCGGTTGGCCGTACGCTCGTTTTGACTGTGCCGCCCGGGCAGAGGGCCTTCTCCGGCCGGTGAAGGCCGCCTTGCCAGAGATCGAATTCCGGGAGTTTGTTATTGATACATCGGAGAAGGCAGAAGCGGCTCACGCAGCCATCGTTCAAGAAGATCTGGATGGAATACTGATTTGGCCACTCGTCTCGTACCATCACTCCTTCTCGATGGAGCCGTTTGTAACTTCTGGCCGCCCCACCATCCTCGCAAATGACCTCTACGGCGGTGATCTCCTCTTCCTCGAGGGGTGGGATACGGCAAAGAGGGCGAACTCGCCCGTCATCCCTGTATCATCCTCGCGTGTAGATGATCTCATCAGGGCCGTGAGGCTGATCGAGGTGATCCGCTCCTTTAAGGGAGCGAAGGTTCTGGTGGTTCAGGAATCGAACCAGGCGGACGATCAGTCCCACTTCTGGCGAAGATCCTACGAGGACTATCTCACTGCAGCGAGGGAACGCCTGGGAATCGAGGTAGCTGCCGTCTCTCCGCAGGAACTCCTGGATCGCTACCGCATTGCTGATCCGAATCGTGCAGAAGAGATCGCGGCCAGCTGGGTGAAAAGTTCTCACGGCATTGGGGAAACGGACCGAACGGAGATTACGAACGCGGCCCGGCTCTACCTCGCTATGTCCGAGCTTCTGACCGAAGAAAAGGCGGATGGGATAACCATTGACTGTCTCGCTCTCTTTTATACCGGCACACTTCCCGCTTATCCCTGTCTTGGGTTCTTTCAACTGAACGACGAAGGGAGCCTCGGGGTGTGCGAAGCAGACCTAGAGGCCGCTATCACCCAACTCATCGGGCAGCGATTGACAGGACGCCCCGGGTTCATATCCGATCCGGTGATCGACACCGCAAGTTCGCAGATCATCTACGCCCACTGCGTGTCCCACAACTGCCCGTTAGGGAAGGGTGGTCCCTGTGTTCCGTACAAGATCCGCACCCATGCTGAGGATGGGAAGGGAGCATCGGTTCAGGTTTTTCTCCCCTCAGGATATCCCTTGACCACCGTCAAATTGAACGCCCTCGCCGGAAAACTGGCGATCCACTCCGCGGAAAGCGTGGGAAACGTGGAGGAAGAAAGGGCGTGTCGGACGAAGCTTGCCGCACACGCTTCAGTCGATCGCATCCTCAAAAACTGGGACTTCCAGACGTTCGGTTGGCATCGAATCACGTTCTACGGGGATTTTCGGAAGGACTTCTTGGACCTGGCTACCCTCCTCGGCATCGAGGCGGTGGAAGAGGATAAATAGAACTATTAATTACCGGAGGCTGTTAGATGAAAGGAATTCAAATCGGGATCATCGGTGCAGGCCGAATCGGGCGACTACACGCGGAGAACCTCACTTACAGGGTGAAGGGAGCCGAAGTGGCGGCAGTGGCTGACGTATTTCCAGATGCAGCGGCACGGTGCGCGGATGAGATTGGGATACCCCAAGCGACTGCTGATCCGATGGAGGTCATCAAAAACCCCGCAATCGACGCGGTCTTCATATGTTCGAGTACGGATACTCACGCGCCACTAATCGAGCAGGCGGCACAAGCAGGCAAACACATCTTCTGCGAAAAGCCGATCGCGCTCGATATTCCTGCTATCGATCATGCGCTAGAAACGGTCGAAAAGGCGGGAGTTATCCTGCAGGTCGGTTTCCAACGCCGGTTTGATCTGAACTTCCGTCGCGCCCGGGCATCAATAGGAGAGGGAAAGATTGGGAAACCTCATATTCTTCGCATTACAAGCCGCGATCCTGCTCCTCCGCCGATCGAGTACGTTAAGGTATCGGGCGGGATTTTCCTCGACATGATGATCCACGACTTCGACATGGCCCGTTACCTGATGGGCGACGAGATAGAGGAGGTGTATGCAACCGGCGCCGTCCTCGTCGATCCGAAGATCGGAGAGGCAGGCGATGTCGACACCGCTGCCGTTACCCTGAGATTCAAGAGCGGGGCGATCGGGGTTATCGACAACTCGAGGAAAGCCGTCTACGGCTACGACCAACGGGTGGAGGTGTTCGGGGAGAAAGGGATGGTCGTTGTTTCGAATCCTAAGCCGGATACCACGGTACTGAGCGATACCGCCGGCGACCACTCATCCCCTCTCTACCACTTCTTCCTCGACCGTTACGCCGATTCTTATATCGCTGAGGAGGAGGAGTTCATCGCTGCGGTCACCCAGAAGAAGGTTCCGCTGGTCACCGGGTTCGACGGTAAGGCAGCGGTGGTGATCGGCTATGCCGCAAAGAAGTCGCTTGCGGAAGGTCGGCCGGTCAAGCTGAGCGAGATCGACCCTGCGTTTTAGCACGCTG
>JAGGSO010000109.1 GCA_021159055.1 Candidatus Bipolaricaulota bacterium
CCCCCTTTCACACGATGTGTAGTTCCACATCGAGACTTTCGAATTCCTCGCGGAAGCGATCGGAAAGACCGGAGTCGGTCACGATCACATCCACGCCCTCGATGTCCGTTACCTGACTATGGGTTACCATCCCGAACTTCGTGTGATCAGCGAGGATCACCGTGCGGCGGGCGTGGCGGACCACCTCTGCCGCGGTCTCCGCCTCCTCCAGGGAGGGGAGAGTGAAGCCGTGTTCCAACGAGATTCCGTTAACTCCGAGGAACGCAAGGTCGAAGTAGACGCCGGTCAGTGCCTGACGGGCCAAGCGCCCCACCATCCCCAGCGAGATGCTCCGCAGATGCCCCCCGATCACGTACACCTCGACCCACGGATACTTGGAGAGCTCCGAGGCATGATTTAGAGCGTTGGTGAACACGCGGATATGGAGGTTGCGCGGGAGGTGTTTGACGAGCTGCATCGTGGTGGTTCCATTACCGATGAAGACGGCCATCCCTTCTTCAACCATCTTCGCTGCGTGCTTGCCGATCCGTTCTTTCTCGGCACGGTTGCGGTTGGCCTTGTCGATGTACGAAGGTTCGCTGGTGAGCGGCTCGCGGACGATCGCCCCGCCATGGATCCGCACCAGGGCGCCTTGCTCATTCAATGCGTTCAGATCGTTCCGGATCGTCATCGGGGAGACGGAGAAGAGCTCCGCAAGCTCCGAGGTCTTCACCTCGCCCCATTCCTGCAGCCGCTCCAGAATCAATCGGCGCCGCTGTTCAGTTAGCGGATGGTTTTGATTACCTTTTTGTTCCATTGCCTCCTCTTGCGAAAATTAGTATATGGATATCTCGCTTCGTTGTCAAGAGGTTGCGTTCAGTTTTTTAGCCAGCAAAACTATAATCTATCGCCTCGATGTATAAATTTCCGGAATTATTATACTGAAAATTCCTGCTATATCAAGAGCGGGGTGTGATGATCAAGGTGCACATGCGGATGAACTGGAGCGGCAAACAGCGTGAATGCTGCACGAATAACTACGAACGCGTTGCTATCCGGATGGAATCTCAGTAGCATACCGGGAGTCCCACTGGGAAGACGCGGTGGGCAAGACAAAAGAGGGTGAAAGGATGAAGATCACATTTTGCGGTGCAGCAGAGACGGTCACTGGTTCGTGTCATCTCGTCGAAACAAGCGGGCTCAAGCTCCTGCTCGATTGCGGGCTGTTCCAAGGGCGACATGAGGTCGAAGACAGAAACTGGGTGGAGTTCCCATTCGATCCAGCGGAGATCGATTACGTTATCCTCTCTCACTCCCACCTCGATCACGTGGGAAGGATCCCTCTCCTCGTCAAGAGCGGGTTTCAGGGTGAAGTTGTGACCACCCCGCCGAACGCGGCGATCGCCAAGGTGATCCTGATGGACTCTGCCCACCTGCAGGAGGAGGAGGCCGC
Source organism: Candidatus Bipolaricaulota bacterium (assembly GCA_021159055.1). Lineage (NCBI taxonomy): Bacteria > Candidatus Bipolaricaulota > Candidatus Bipolaricaulota bacterium. The sequence continues at coordinate 1,433 of JAGGSO010000109.1, forward strand.
CTACCATGCCCGCAAGGCACGACGCCGCGGTGAGGAGGCGCGCCCGCCGCTCTACGATGTGGGCGATGCGTTGGACTCGTTCGAGGTGTTCCGCCATCGCATCCCGTATGAAAAGCCGTTCAGCTTGGGGAACGGGGTCGAAGTAGTCTTGCACGATGCCGGCCACATCCTCGGTTCGGCCACGGTCGAGCTGCGCGCGGAGGGGAAGACTCTCTTGTTCAGTGGAGACTTGGGGAACCGCCACCGCCCGATCGTACGCGATCCAGCCGCCCCACCCCACGCCGACGTCGTCCTCATCGAATCGACGTACGGAAATCGCCGCCACCGCCCGCTGGAGGAGTCGGTGGCCGAACTCAAGGAGGCGATCCACACCGTGATCGGCCGCGGGGGGAACCTTCTCATTCCGTCGTTCGCCCTCGAGCGGACCCAGGAGGTACTGTACGAGCTCTTCCTTATGTGGCGCCAGAAGGAGCTCCCGAACTGCAAGATCTTCCTCGATAGCCCGCTTGCCATTGCCACGACGCGCATCTTCTCCAAGTTCCCCGGTTACTTCGACGACGAGGGGAAGAAGGTATTCTCTCATTCCCCGAACCCGTTCAACTTCCCCCCGCTTCGCTACACCCAGACCTCGGAGGAGTCGAAGCGGATCAACAACCTGCCGGAGGGGAACATCATAATCGCCGGGAGCGGGATGTGCACCGGCGGGCGAATCGTGCATCATCTACGCCACAACCTGTGGCGGGAGGAGGCCGGGGTCATCTTCGTCGGTTACCAGGCGCGGGGAACCCTCGGCCGCCAGATCATCGAGGGGGCGAAGCGGGTTCACATCCTGGGCGAGCCGACGGCGGTGCGAGCGCAGATCTGGACCGTGAACGGTTTTTCCGCTCACGCTGACCAACCGATCCTGCTTGACTGGTTGAAGAAGGTCAACGCCGACCGCACCTTCTTGGTCCACGGAGAAGAGGAATCGTTGCTCGACTTTCAGCGCGCGATCAAGGATAGACTCGGGAAGAAAGCGCTGATCGCCAAGTGGCAGCAGACGGTGGAAGTGTAGTCACGCTTGGAGACCGATGTCAGGCGCATTCACTCGCCGTCTCCCAGTATCCGCGTCTCAGCCTACCTTCTCAATCTTGACGCCAACGCCTTTGAGCGGAGGGATCTTCGCGTACGGATCCAGCGGTTGACTCGGGATCAGCGCATTGACGTTTATCCGATTGAAGAAATGTGTTGGGACGAAGATGCATCCACGTGGGGGATATTCCTTGCTCTCGGTCGTAGCTTCTATCGTTATCGACGCGTAAGGAGACGTAATGCGGATCGTGTCACCGCTTTTTATGTCCATCTCCCGTGCGTCGTCGGGATTCATGGAGGCCACCGCGCTGTTCACCGCTGCGCTCAACAATTTTGACCTTCGCGTCATTTCGCCCGTATTGAAGTGCTGATACAATCGTTTTGTGATCAGGATAAACGGGTACTCTTCTGATGCCGCAGAGAAGGTGATCTTCGTCGGATCCGCCAAGGGATGGAACCGTGCCCGTCTGTCCCGAAACGCGAATCCGTCGGTGTACAACCGCGGAGTTCCGGGGTGGGTGGTGGAATAGATCGGCCAGAATAGACCGATGCTGTCCTTTAATCTTTCGTAAGTAACGCCGGAGAAGATGGGGGCTGCCCTTCTGACTTCGTTCCAAATATCCTCCACCGCTTTGTAGCCGAACTCAAACCCCATTTTCCTCGCGATTTCGTTTATGATCCACCAATCGGGCTTGGCTTCCCCCGGGGGATCGACCGCTTTATCGGTGTATTGCATCCTCCGCGCTGCGTTTGTCACGATTCCTTTCTTCTCTCCGATCATCGCGGCCGGGAGCACCACATCGGCGAGCTTTGCCGTCTCGGTGAGGAATATCTCCTGTACCGCGAAGAACTCCAGCTTGCTTATTGCCCACCGGATGTACAAGCTTTGCGGCTCGCTGAGTACAGGATTCTCCCCCACCACGTACATCGCTCGTATCCTACCGCTCTGGATTGCGTGGAACATCTCCGTAGCCGATAGACCAGGGGTTTCGGGAACGTCCTTCCCCCATATTCCCCAAAAGTGATTTCTGGCTCCTTGGTCGTTCACCCGGAAGTGTCCGGGAAGCCCATCTGGTATGGCCCCCATATCGACCGCTCCCTGCACGTTGTTCTGCCCGCGCAGAGGAGCGACCCCCGCTCCCTCACGGACCAAGTTTCCGGTCATAAGGGCGATATTCACCAATGCCATCACGTTTTCGGTCCCGAAGGTATGTTGGGTCAACCCCATACCCCAGATGAACACCGTGCGCTTCTTGGTGATGATAGCAGCTATCTCCTCCAACTCGGACCATCTAACGCCGCTTATCTCTTCAACCAACTCGGGAGTATAGTTATCCAAGGAATGAATGTACGCATCCACGCCGATCGTGTTTTCATTGATAAATTTCCAATCACATAAATTGTTTTCGTATATTATCCTTCCCAGGCCTCCCAACCACAGAATGTCAGTCCCCGGTTTCGGTTGAATGCGGACCTGCGCTTTCTGTGCGATCTCGGTGAGACACGGATCCGCAACGATCAGATCGAATTCTTCCTTCCGCGCGATAAGTGTGTTCCACAAGACAGGATGTGTGTACTTAGGGTTCTCGCCCACCACCATGACGGCCTCGGCCTGTTTAAGGTCGGGCCACCATATGCTCACAGCCCCATAACCGAGCATCCGTTTCATAGCTGCCTCGGATGGAGAGTGGCACAACCGCGCGCACGAATCGATGTTGTTTGTGCCGACCACCACGCGCGCAAATTTCTGTAGGAGATAATCCTCCTCATTCAGCATCTTCCCGGAGCACAAAATCCCGATGCTGTCCGGACCGTACTTTGTGATAACCTCCTGAAGTCGCTTGGCTACGTAAGCGGTCGCCTTGTCCCACGTGATCTCCTCGAATCCTCCATCGGTGCGGAGCAAAGGCCGCTTTAACCGGTCCGGATGGTGCCACAGCTCATGAACGCTTGCCCCTTTTATGCAAATGTATCTCCCGTTTACTTCTGGATTCCTGCCACTGGCTACGGTCTTCGTCGCCCTTCCATTCTCGACCAATGCCTCTATATTGCACCCGACTCCGCAGTACGGACAGATGATCTTTTTGGCGACCGCTTCGGCCTTTTCACCCATTATCTTCTCCTTCTGTTCGAGCATCTTTCAGAATTCTACCCGTTTCTCTCTATACTGCCAAAGGCTATGTCTTGTTAGGCGTGCTCGGGAAAAACTTTGGCGACATCCTGTCAACTGATCGCGCCATCTTCGTTGCTTGATCAACCCGTGACCTGCTCGACCAATACGCTCTCCTGCCGGTTATTGAGGGAGACTCTCCCCATGGGTACATTGGGTTCTCAAGTGTGTTTTGCCGCGAAGAACCCGCGCCTTGTACAGTGGGGATACAAGGGGGTGGTAAGGATGAGAACGATCACGGAGGAAGAATACGGCTCAGGCGATCGGGTACCAGATCATCGAGCGGCAGATGCTCGCTGCGACGATGTCCCCCCGCTCATCACCGAGGCCGATATCGCCGGGTTCTCCGTCTTCCCGGTCCCGTCGCCGTAGATGGTTGCCCTTTCGATGACGAGAGCGGTTGGGGACGCCATTAGGGCTGCTTTTCTTGCCCTATTGATAGTCGCTCTCGGGCTGACGGGGCGGGCGGCATCCGCCTGTCCTGGGTTCGTGAATCCGACCCCGGCCGGGGTCCTGATCGACGACCGGATCACGGAGGTCTCGGGGATCGCCGCCGGTCGGCGGAATCCGGAAGTACTCTGGATCCATGAGGACTCGGGAGCCCCTCCCGAGGTCTACGCCGTCTCGCTTGACGGTACTCTGCTTGCCAGGTGTACGCTCACTGGGATTACCCCGATCGATTGCGAGGACATCGCTGTCGGTCCCGGCCAGGAGCCAGACGAAAGTTACGTCTATCTCGCCGATATTGGTGACAACGGAATGCGGAGGAAGATGATCAGCATCTATCGATTCCCCGAGCCGGGGATCGACGCGGAATGGAGCGAAGAATCGCTGCTGATCGATAAAGTAGAAAGGTTTGATCTTGTCTATCCCGATCGACCGCACGATGCGGAGACGCTCCTCGTCGACCCGTCATCCAGCGAGATCTACGTGATCACCAAGTGGGACCCCCACTCGCGAATCTACCAGGCGGGGCTAAACGATCCGGATGGACCGATTACGCTCGAATACGTCGGGGATCTCCCGTTCGCTGGGGCGACCGGGGGCGACATAAGCCCGGACGGGCGCTGGATCATCATTCGCACGTACTTTTCCGCTTATATCTGGCACCGGGATCCAGGAATTTCGATCGCGGAGGTCATCCAATCCGACGGCTGCCCAGTCCCGCTGGCACAGGAGCCGCAGGGGGAGGCGATCTGCTTTGTCCACGGCGCGGAATCCTACGTCACCATCAGCGAAGGACTGCATCCAGTCCTCTATTTGGCAACGCGCACTCCGGAATGAGCGCGGAGTCTCTCAGCTATCAGGGCAACAGGCTACAACCCACAACGCGGTCGGGCCCCCGGGGCTTAAATTCGCTTTTTCGCAGGGGAAGGGAGAATGGCGAATTCGCATGCGAACAGGATCTCTTGAGGTTACAGATCGATCACGAGCATATTCTCTTCGACGGAGGGGTA
>JAGGSO010000110.1 GCA_021159055.1 Candidatus Bipolaricaulota bacterium
TCTTTCATTACTACCCCCTTATAAATTATGATTCTATCGCTGCCAGCGCTTCGTTGCGTGCTGCCAGATCAGTTTTGAATAACCCGCGAATAGCTGTGGTCACCATTGTCGTACCTGGCTTCTGTATTCCGCGTAGGGTCATGCACAGATGCTCAGCTTCCAGGCGCACTAACACACCGTGAGGCTTAAGTTTCTCCATAAATACATCGGCCAATTGCGAAGTCATGCGCTCCTGGATCTGTGGGCGACTTGCTGCAATTTCTACTGCCCTTGCCAGTTTACTAGCACCTACTACACGTTTATTCTTTGGAATATAGACCACCGCTGCTTTGCCAATGAAGGGAAGGAGGTGGTGTTCGCATATAGAGTGAAACGGGATATTCCGCAGGGCGACCATCTCGTCGTAATCAGCGTGAAAAAACGTGGTAAGGACCTCGCTCGGATCGCGGTTCATGTCCCGAAAGAAATCATCGATAAACATCGAACTAACTCGTCTTGGAGTATCACGCAACCCCTCAAGAGTGAGGTCGAGATCCAGTCCTTCCATCAGCAGACGTACAGCCCTCTCAACCTTTTCTTTATCCATATTTACCTTCCTCGATGTATTAAAAGAGGCCAACGATCTTCCCGTCCTCATCCAGATCGATCTGCATAAACGCAGGGACTGAAGGAAGTCCTGGCATGGTACGCATCTCGCCGCAGAGTGGATAGATGAACCCGGCACCGACGCTTGCGCGCACCTCGCGGATAGGAAGGGTGAAACCACTCGGTGCCCCCTTCAAAGCCGGATCATGCGACAGCGAGAGATGGGTCTTTGCCATGCAAATTGGAAGCTTGCCGAATCCTGACTTCTCATACATGGCGATTTGTTTCTTGGCGAGAGGGGAGAACTCCACCTTTGCTGCCCCGTAGATCCTTGTCGCGATCGTCTCTATCTTCTTCTCAATCGACCAGTCAAGAGGATAGAGGAATTGGAAGTTAGAGGGTTCTTCGGCCGCGGCTGCTACTGCTTCAGCAAGCTCAATCGCCCCAGCTCCCCCGTTTTTCCAATGATCACTGGTCACCGCAGCAAAGGCCCCAGCCCGATCGGCGGCCTTCTTTACGATCTCGATTTCAGCCTCAGTGTCAGTTGGAAATCTGTTTACCGCCACGACAACTGGAATCCCAAATGTCCGTGCGATCTCAATATTCTTTTCTAAGTTAGCGCAACCTTTTTCCACAAGTTCCAGGTTTTCTTCAGTGTACGCGGGATCGAGGGGATGCCCAGCAACTACCCGTGGTCCACCCCCGTGCATCTTGAGGGCGCGGACCGTGGCCACCAGGACGACCGCGTTCGGCACCAGACCGCTCACGCGGCACTTGATGTCGAAGAACTTCTCCATCCCGATATCCGCTCCGAACCCGGACTCGGTGACGACGTACTCTCCGAGCTTGAGCGCGATCTGATCGGCAATGATCGACGAGTTTCCATGAGCGATGTTGGCGAACGGCCCGGCATGGACGAACGCAGGCTGCCCCTCCAGGGTTTGGAGAAGGTTCGGCTTGATTGTATCCCGCATCAGTACGGCTGCTGCCCCAGCGACTCTGAGATCCTCCGTGGTCACCGGCTCGCCGCTCCAGTTATAACCGATGACGACTTTGCCGATCCGCTCGCGCAAGTCTTTGAGGTCTGTTGTTAAAGCAAGGATTGCCATCAACTCGGATGCGACTGTGATGTCAAATCCACCTTCGCGGGGGAAGCCATCCCCTTTGTTTCCCAATCCGAGGACGATGTGACGAAGAGCCCGGTCGTTGACATCAACCACCCGGTTCCAGGTGATAGAATAAGGATTGATGTTTAGCTTTTTAAGCCCCTTCTTCTCCCAAGCGGCATCAGAGTTGTTACGTTCGTGCATCAAGCGGGCATCGATCGCTGCGGCGATTAGGTTATGCGCTGCCCCGATTGCATGGATGTCTCCAGTGAGGTGCAGATTGAAGTCCTCCATTGGAACGATTTGCGAGTAGCCACCGCCGGCTGCTCCTCCCTTGATCCCGAACGTCGGCCCCTGTGATGGTTGACGGATGCATGCAATCGATCGCTTCCCTAATCGACCGAGCCCCTGCACCAAGCCGACCGTGGTGGTCGTTTTCCCCTCACCGAGTGGGGTCGGAGTAATGGCTGTAACATCGATGTACTTTCCATTAGGCCGATCTTTGAGCCGCTCGAGAACGTCGAGCTTGACCTTCGCCTTCCATTTGCCAAACGGCTCCAACTCCTCTTCATTGATTCCTGCTTCGGCTGCAATTTGGGTGATCGGCTTAAGCTTCGCTTCTTGAGCAATTTGAATATCCGACTTCATTAAATACCCCCTTAATAGTACAATTAGCCTAGATTGCTATACCTGCTTCATCTAAAATATCCGGTACATGGCGTTCCCAACCCATCGGCATCAGATGTACACCTTGGCACATCTCCTTCGTTTCCCGAATGATACGCGCAGCGATCTTGATACTTGTAGTGACTTTATCATCGGTTTTCTTCATCTCATCAATGATCGAGTCGGGAACGCTTACTCCGGCTACGTTCTTGTTCATGTAGCGAGCCATGCCAGCCGACTTTAAGAGCACACACCCAAGCATCACTGGAACACCAAACTCCTTTGCGCTTTCCATGAATCGTCTGAACACTTCCGGATCATAGACAGCCTGCGTCTGGAAGAATTGCGCTCCGGCTTTTATCTTGCGTTCTATCTTTAAAAGTCCTGGTTTCAACTTCCAAGTGCAACTGTCAAGGGTGTCTTTGTGGAGAAGAATACTTCGAACGGGGTTTGAAATCCAAG
>JAGGSO010000111.1 GCA_021159055.1 Candidatus Bipolaricaulota bacterium
CGACTCTCTGCATTAAGTTGTCCATCAGCGGTGCGATGTTCTCCCTCTTTCACTTGCTAGTTTATATTACCGGCTGCTTTGGTCCGGTGGTACGGCCAACCGCTGATTTCACGTGGTGCCCGGATGGAAGCCAAGGGAAGCTCGACTATAACTTCTTCGATCACTCGACCACCGTCCCTGGTCACTACATCACCGCGCTCTCCTGGGACTTCGGGGATGGGTCACCGCCGCAGGAGGGCTACGGGATGGTCTCCCATCGCTTCCCGCACGAGGGAACGTACCACGTCACCCTCGTCGTTACCGACGACCGCGGGGTGGCGAGCACGGTGACCAAGGAGGTCCTGGTGCAGTCCCCGGCGGTGATCCGGGAGTGGAACCTCACCCTCGGCTGGCCAGCGACCGTGACCGGCGAGGTCGTCAACCGCTCCGATCGCACTCTGGATTCCGTGGTCATCAAAGCGAAGTTCTACAGCGCCGACAACGTCCGCCTGACCGAGGGGACGGCCGAGATCCTCGAACTGGAGCCGGGAGAAGTCGCCCTGTTCTCGATCGAAGCACCGGAGTACACGGCGCGGATATTCTACGCCAAGGTGTTTGTGGATTCGTTCACCGTCGATTGTCAGGAAGAGCCGTACCCACAACGATCCGATGAGACTGATAGCTGATCTTCACATCCATTCGCACTACTCGCGGGCGACGAGCCCGCAGACCGACCTTCCCAACCTCGCTCATTGGGCCAAGGTGAAGGGGATCGACGTGTTGGGGACGGGCGACTTTACCCATCCCCGCTGGTTCGCCGAGCTCAAGGCCAACCTCGTCCCGGAGGGAAACGGCCTCTACACCTACGCCGGGGTGCGGTTCATGCTCACCGCCGAGCTGTCGGCGATCTGGTCGCAGGGGGGAAAGGTGCGCAAGGTACACCTGTTGATCCTTGCTCCGTCGCTGGAGGCGGTCGCCCGGATCAACCAGGAGCTGGGGAGGATCGGAAACCTCGCTGCTGATGGCCGGCCAACGTTCGGAAGCTCGGCGATCAACCTGGTTGAGATAATCTGGAGCGCAGCTCCGGACGCGGTCGTGATCCCGGCGCACGCCTGGACTCCGTGGTTCTCGGTGTTCGGATCGCGGTCGGGGTTCGATACGCTTGCGGAGTGCTTCGGGCAGTACACCGAGCGGATATTCGCGATCGAGACGGGGCTGTCAAGCGATCCGCCGATGAACTGGCGCCTGTCCGCCCTCGACTCGATCACCCTGATCTCTAATTCCGATGCTCATTCCCCGGCGAAACTCGGCCGCGAGGCGACCCTGTTCGATCTGCCTGCCCCAAGCTATGCTGGGATGATCGATGCGATGCGCTCGCGCGACCCAAAGCGGTTCCTGGGGACGATCGAGTTCTTCCCCGAGGAGGGGAAGTATCACTACGACGGGCACCGCGCCTGCGGGGTCGTCCTCCCCCCGCGCGAGGCGATCAAGCGCGGCAACCGCTGCCCTGTCTGCGGGAAACCGCTCACCGTCGGGGTGATGCACCGGGTGGAGGACCTTGCCGATCGTCCTCCTGATGATCTTCCGACCGACCGGCCGCCGTTCCGCAGTCTCGTCCCTCTTCCCGAGATCATCGCTCAAGCGCTGGGGACCGGGGTGAACACCAAGGGGGTCTCTCAGGAGTACGACCGGCTGATCAAGCGGTTCGGTTCCGAGTTCCGCATCCTGCTCGATCTTCCGGAGGAAGAGCTCGCTTCCGGCGTCCCCGCGCGCATCCTCGACGGGATCAGGAAGGTACGGCGGCGGGAGCTCGTGATCGAACCGGGCTACGACGGGGTGTACGGGACCGTGAAGATCCCGATCGAGGCAGAAGAGCCGAAACAGCTCAAGCTGTTCTGATAATTTTAGATAGTACTCCATTTAGTGTACCCGGGTGGCATGATAGCTTTCCATCAGGGCGGCGACCATGTTTTCCCGGGGCACACGTAACCGAACGCTACTTTTTTGCTTAGTAACGTTCTCCTGGCGCACCAAGATCCGTCCCTTGACGCGGATTAGTTGTAATGCTATCATACAGCTTAGCTGAATGTCAGACTGACATAGAAGGAGTGGTTGATGCCTTTTCGGGTACAGCTCCAGGAAGTTACCGATGTGCTCACTCTTTCAGCCCCGCAAGGGTTGGGCCACTTATGGAAAGGTAAACTTTCGTATCTTATCGGGGTAATATTGCTTTCAATCCACAAATTAGGTCCATGCATTATGTGTCCGGGCAGTTCTCTCCTTGCTTCGGTGGCGCTTCAATGCTAATGAGCTTCTGGTAAGCATAATGTCAACCTACGTGGCGATCGCGGTTATGAACTTCATTGTCCGAAGACCTCCTGAATACACGGCTCCACTGGGAGTTCATTCTGATCCGGGTGATAGGTTCCTTGCCTGCGCAATTCTGTGGCAACTTCAAAGGGTGTGGATGGTGTGTGATGCTAGAGATTAGTGCAACGGCAATGAGGGAGGTTGTCGAACTCACCCGTGAACTCATTCGCATTCCGAGCATGAATCCGCCGGGGGGAGAGGATCAGATCGCCGATTTCGTCCAAGGAATTCTCGAAGATGCCGGAATCGACTCTGCCCGCATTCCCCTCGAGGAGGGGCGAAGCTCGGTCGTGGCGCGGATCCCTGGTAAAAATTCAGGCTCGGTCGTCCTGTGCGGCCACCTCGACACGGTGCGCGCCGATGAGCGCGAGTGGTCTCATTCCCCGTTCGCCGCCGAACTGGAGGGAGATCGGATCTACGGGCTGGGAGCGGCAGACATGAAGAGCGGTGTTGCGGTGATCCTCCAGATCGCGCGGGAGCTCGCACGGCAGGGAATCACCCCGAAGCAGGACATCGTTCTAGCTCTTACCGCAGATGAGGAGCACGCCTACCGCGGCGCAGCGACGGTCGCCGAATCGGGCCTGATCGACGACGCCCGCTTCCTGTTCATCCTCGAGCCGACCGGGGGAAAGGGATACATCGGGCAGAAGGGAGAGCTGTGGGTCGAGGCGCGGTTCACCGGAAGAGCGGCGCACGGCTCGGTCCCCGAGCTGGGAATAAACGCGATCCTGCCTGCGGCCCGGTTCGCGCTCAGGCTGCGGGAGGAGGCGGAAGGCTGGGAGGCCGTCCCGGGGCGCGGCCGCACCACGCTCAACGTCGGCGAGCTCCACGGCGGGGTACAGGTGAACATCGTCCCGGCGGAAGCGCGGGTGCGGATCGACTCGCGCACGGTATCACAACAAGCACGCGACGAGGTGATGCGCGCGGTCGAGCAGTTGGGGCACGAAGCAGTGCATGAGTACGGGGGGAAATTCTCGACGGAGATCCTGAACGACAAGGCTCCGATCGTCTCCGATCCTGCTGATCCGTGGGTGAAACGCTTCCTGCGCGCGGTCTATCCCGAAGCGGAAGTCAGCCCGGAGATCGCACCGTACTCGACTGATGCGGTTGCGATCGTCCCCGTGCTCGGGATACCGGTCGGGATATACGGTCCGGGCTCGATCGCCCAGGCGCATCAGCCGGATGAGTACGTGGAGATCAGCTCGATCCGCGCCGCACTTGAGACGTTGGCGCGGTTCGTGGAGGCGGAATGAAATCGGCTGTAGTTGGGATGTCAAATGACCCGGAATCGGTTATCATTTTACATCCTGTGCGATAAGCTATAAATTAAAAGAAAGGTGATCAAATGACAAATGAGAAGAAAGTGACGGTGATCGCCCTCGGAGGGAACGCCATCCTCCAGCCGGGGCAGAAGGGGACGTTCGAAGAGCAGATGGCGAACGTCGAGACGACCTGCAGGCAGCTGACGCAGATGGTCCTCTCCGGAAAGTACAAGCTCGTGATCACGCACGGGAACGGCCCGCAGGTGGGGAACATCCTCTTGCAGAACGAGACGGCGAAGGACGTCGCCGCGCCGATGCCGCTCTACGTCTGCGGCGCGGAATCGCAGGGGCTGATCGGGTACATGATCCAGCAGTCGCTCCATAACCTCCTTCAGGAGGTGGGGAAGGGTGATATCCCGGTCGCCACCGTCGTGACCCAGGTGGTGGTCGATGAGAACGACCCGGCGTTCCAGAATCCGAGCAAGCCGGTCGGTCCGTTCTACTCCGAGGAGGAGGCGAAGCGCCTGGCCGCGGAGAAGGGATACGTCGTCAAAGAAGACGCCGGCCGCGGTTGGCGTCGGGTCGTACCTTCCCCTGATCCGATCGAGATCTTCGAGAAGGAGGCGATCCGCCAGCTGATCGCCGCCCGCTCGATCGTGATCGCCTCCGGCGGGGGCGGGATCCCGGTCGTCAAGAAGGACGGAAAACTCGCCGGGGTCGATGCGGTGATCGACAAGGACCTCGCCGGCGAGCGGCTCGCGGTCGATGTCGAGGCGAAGATCTTTCTCATCTTGACCGATGTCGATGAAGTGAAGCTGAACTACAAGACCCCGCAGGAGCGGGGGATCTCCCACATGACGGTCGAGGAGGCGAAGCGCTACCGCGAGGAAGGCCACTTCGCCAAGGGATCGATGGAGCCGAAGGTGCGCGCCGCGATCCGATTCATCGAGGCCGGTGGGGAGCGAGCGATCATCACCTCCCTCGGAAAGGCGATGGAGGCCCTCGAGGGCAAAGCAGGAACGACGATAACCAAAAACTAACTTTAGGAGGTTCACATGTCTAGTACCAGTTTACGCGGACGGGATTTCCTCACCTGGCTCGACTTCACGCGGGACGAGATCGAGGCGATGCTCGACACCGCTCACGAGCTGAAGCGAAAGCAGATCCGGCGCGAGCCGCATCGGATCCTCGACGGCCAGACGCTGTTCATGCTGTTCTACAACGCGTCGCTGCGCACGCGCAACTCGTTCGAGGCCGGGATGACCCAGCTCGGCGGTCACGCCCACTTCCTCCAGCCAGGGGCGGTGTACACCCCGGCGCTCAAGGGAGAGGAGATCGCGTACAAGACCGAGCGGATCAGTGATGTAGCGCGCGTCCTCGCCGAGATGGGCGACGCGATTGCGATCCGGATCTACGGGAAGCACACCGGTTGGCAGTACGGGAAGGGCCATCTGATCATCCAGGAGTTCGCCAAATGGGCACGCATCCCGGTGATCAACATGGAGGACGACATGTACCACCCGTGCCAGGCCCTCGCCGACGTGATGACGATGCAGGAGAAGCTCGGCCACAACCTGCAGGGCAAGAAGTTCGTGATGAGCTGGGCGTACTCCGGCTCGGTGGAGAAGCCGCTTGCGGTACCGCAGTCGGCGATCATCTCCGCGGCGATGATGGGAATGGACGTGACCCTCGCCCATCCTAAAGGGCTCGACCTCGATCCCAAGGTGCTCGAAGCGACGAAGAATCTGGCCAAGAAAAACGGCGGCAAGTTCCAGATCGTGCACGACATGAACGAGGCGTTCAAGGACGCCGACGTCGTCTACCCGAAGGCGTGGACGGTCCAGCCGACCGACGGCTCCGGCCCGATGGATCCGGAGAAGGCCAAGGCGATCTTCGAAGCGAACAAGGACTGGATCACGACCAAGGAGAAGATGGAGCTGACCAACGACGCCATCTACATGCACTGCCTCCCGGCCGACCGCGACATGGAGGTCACCGACGAGGTGATCGACGGGCCGAACTCGGTGATCATCGAGGAGGCGGGGAACCGCCTGCACGGGCAGAAGGGGATGATGGCCCTGATCATGGGCTAAGGAGGGACCATGAGTTGGTTCGATTTACGGGGTAGAGACTTGATCAGCGAGGTCGACTGGACGAAGGAAGAGTACGACATCGCGATGAAGCTGACCGATCAGCTGAAAGGGCTCTATTACAGTCGCAAGCCCCATCCGTACCTCGAGTACAAGACGTTCGCCATGCTCTTCTTCGCCGGTTCGACGCGGACGCGCATGTCGTTTGAGACGGCGATGACCCAGCTCGGCGGTCACTCCCAGTTCATCAACCCGAAGACCCTGCGCCTGTCCCTTGAGGACAAGCCCGGCGCTGGGGAGACGGTGAAGGACACCGCCAAGGCGATGTCCCGGTTCTGCGACGGGATCGGGATCAGGCTGTTGGACGATGCCATCAAATACTACGGCCATGGCGACGAGGTGATGCGCAAATTCGCCGAGTACGCCGACGTGCCGATCATCAACATGGCATCGGACATCAACCACCCGTGCCAGTCGCTCACTGACATCTACACGATGCACGAGAAGCTCGACGGTTCGGTGAAGGGGAAGAAGATCGTCATCACCTGGGCGTACACCCCGTGGGTCCGCGGCCGCTGCTCGGTGCAGGGGACGGCCCTGATCTCGGCGATGTACGGGATGGACGTGGTCATCGCCAACCCGCCCGAGTACGACCTCGACCCGAACGTGATGAACCAGTGCCGGGAGCTCGCGAGCAAGTCGGGCGGATCGTTCGAGATCGTGCACGACATGGACAAGGCGCTCGACGGGGCGACGGTCGTGTTCCCGCGCAACTGGTTCACCGGCCGCCGCTACGAGATCGGCAAGGAAGAGGAGCTGAAGCTCGCCCAGAAGTACCAGGACTGGCGCTACACCGTGGAGCGGCAGAAGAAGCTCACCAACCCGGGCTATCTCCTCCAGTGCATGCCGATCGACCGCGGGAACGAGGCCGACCCCGAGGTGTGCGACAACGAGCTCTCCTGGATCTACGACCAGGCGGAGAACCGGTTGCACACCCAGAAGGCGATCCTTACACTTGTCATGGGAGGTCGACTCTAGGGTTGGAAGAGAAACTCAAGTTGGGCGGCTGGATCGGAGCATCGATCGACCGCCCGGACGCGATAGACAAGGTCCGGGGAGAGGCGAGGTACGTCGATGACCTCGCCCTCCCCGGCATGCTTTACGGTGCTGTAATCAGAAGTGAGCACCCGCACGCCCGGATCAACGGGATCGATCTTTCCGCGGTGGAGGAAAATCCCGACGTGGTATGTACGGTTGTCGCAGACGACGTGCCGGGTGAGAACGTGGTGCACGTGATCTACGACGATCAGCCGGCGCTGGCTAAGGAAATCGTCCGCTACGCCGGCGAGCCGATCGCGCTCGTTGCTGCCCGAACGCGTGCCGCGGCACGAGAGGCGGCGAAGCGGGCGCGGATAGACTACGACCCCCTTCCCGTCGTCTCTGATCCGCTGGAGGCGGTAAAGCCCGACGCCCCCCAGGTCGCGGTTCCTGAGGCGGTGGAGGAAGGGCCGAACGTGTTCAATCACATGCGCGTGCGCAAAGGGGATGTAGAGGATGGCTTTGCCCAGGCGGATGTGATTGTCGAAGGGGAGTACCGCACCGGCTACCAGGAGCACGCCTACCTCGAGACGCAGGGGGCGCTCGCCGTCCCCGAGGAGAACGGGGTGATGGCGATCTACGGGACGATGCAGTGCCCGTTCTACGTGCAGGGGGCAGTGGCGCGGGTGCTCGGGCTTCCGCTGTCCAAGGTGCGGGTGGTGCAGACCACGACCGGGGGCGGATTCGGGGGAAAAGAGGACGTCCCCTCTCTCATCGCCTCGTTGGCCGCGCTCATGGCGTGGAAGGCGCGCCGCCCGGTGAAGCTCGTCCTCGAGCGGAATGAAGACCTGTTGACGACGAGCAAGCGCCATCCATCGATCGTGCGCTACAAGACCGGGGCGAAGAAGGACGGGACGATCACCGCGGTCGAGGTCGACTTCATCTACAACGCCGGTGCGTACCAGACCCTCTCCTCCGCGGTTCTGTGGCGCGGGCTCGTCCACGCAGCCGGGCCGTACCGGATCCCGAACGTCAAGGTCGACGCGCGCTCGGTCGCCACCAACACCGTCCCCTGCGGCGCGTTCCGCGGGTTCGGAAGCCCGCAGGTGATCTTCGCCCACGAGTCGCAGATGGACAAGCTCGCCGAGAAACTCGGGATCGACCGGCTGGAGATCAGGCGCAAAAACGCGTTGCGCGTCGGGGACGAGACCTCGACCGGACAGGTCTTGAACGAAAGCGTCGGGATCCTGGCAGCGATCGAGCGGGCCGGAGAGCTCGCAGGTTGGAAAGAAAGACTGAGGCGGGTCGAGGAGTTCAACGCGACACACCGCGACCGTCGCCGCGGCCTTGGGATCTCGAGCATCATGTACGGGGTTGGGCTTGGAGGCAAATCGCCGTTCCTCGACAAGGCCGGAGCGTACATGAAGCTCGAGGCGGACGGCTCGGTCACCGTGGCAATCGGTACGGTCGAGATGGGGCAGGGGCTGATCACCGCCCTCACCCAGATCGCGGCCGAGGCGCTCGGGATCCCGGCCGAGCGGATCCAGCTCGCTCCGGTCGACTCCTCCCGCGTCCCCGACTCCGGCCCGACCGTGGCCTCGCGCGGGACGATGATGAGCGGCCTGGCGATCGTCGACGCCGCGCGCAAGCTGCGGGAAAGGATCGATGCTGTCGCTGCTGACCTCGGGATCCCGAAGGACGAGATCGGGGAGAATCTGGGAAGGATCGCGGGTGAGTTCTGGATGCGCAACCTCGACCCGGCGGTCGAGGGCTGGGGAAGGACCCCGCCGGTCGACTGGGACCAGGAGACAGGGCTTGGGAAGGCGTACATGGTCTACGCCTACGCCTCCCACATCGCCGAGGTGGAGGTCGACCTCGTCACCGGTGAGACCTCGGTCGTGGACTACGTCGCGGTGCACGACTCAGGGAGGATCATCAACCGCCGCCTCGCCGAGGGGCAGGTCGAGGGCGGTGTCGCCCAAGGGCTCGGGTTCGCGCTGATGGAAGAGATCGTCGAGAAGGACGGCAAACTCTTGGCGAACGGG
>JAGGSO010000112.1 GCA_021159055.1 Candidatus Bipolaricaulota bacterium
GTCTGCGACTCGCGCTGGACGGTCATCCCCTCCTTTGCCTCCAAGGCCTGGTGCAGGCCGTCGGAGTAGCGGCGGTCGGGCATGAGCCGGCCGGTGAACTCATCGACGATCATCACCCGGCCGTCCTTGACGATGTAGTCGCGCTCCTTCTTGAACAGGTGGAGTGCCTTGAGCGCCGTCTCCAGGTGATGCAGGGTGTCGGTCTGGTCGGGGGCGTACAGGTTGTCGATCGAGAGAGCCCTCTCCGCCTTGGCGATCCCGGCGTCGGTCAGGGTGATCCGCCGCGCCTCCTCGTCGATCTCGAAGTCCTGATCCTTCTTGAACGAGCGGGCGAGGCGCGCGAACTTGCGGTACTTATCGACGGTCTCCTCGGTCGAGCCGGAGATGATGAGCGGGGTACGCGCCTCGTCGATCAGGATGTTGTCGATCTCGTCGATGATCGCGTAGTCGAGCGGCCCCTGCACCTTCTGATCGACCGAGATCACCATGTGATCGCGCAGGTAGTCGAACCCGAACTGATTGTTCGTCCCGTAGGTGATGTCGGCCGCGTACGCGGCCTTCCGCTCTTCGATCCCCATCGACTCCTGGAGGAGACCGACCTTGAACCCGAGGAACTCGTAGATCGGGCCCATCCATTCCCGGTCGCGGCGGGCGAGGTAGTCGTTCACCGTGACGACGTGCACCTTGCCGTAGAGCGCGTTCAAAACAGCGGGAAGGGTGGCGACAAGGGTCTTCCCTTCGCCGGTCTGCATCTCGGCGATCTTGCGCTCGTCGAGGACGATCGCCCCCATGAGCTGGACATCGAACGGCCGCATCCCGACCGTGCGCTTTGCCACCTCGCGCACCACGGCGAACACCTCGGGGCGGAGCTCCTCACGCGGGACGCCCTCCGCCGCCCGGGTCCGGAATTCCTCCCCCTTTTGGCGCAGGGCCTCGTCCGACAGGGAAGAGACGTCCTTCTCCAGGGCGTTGATCTCCTCAACCAGCCGACGCAGCCGCTTGATCTGCTGGGCGTTCGTCTGGCCGAACAGGAAATCTATCCCGCGCTTGATTGTCTCAATCGCCATGGCTAATCACAGTTAGTATAGACATTCAACTCGACTATGCAAGTGAAATCTTCCAGATAGGGCATTGGCGGGGAACCTACGCGGAGTTAAGGACAATTCGCCGGGGACAAGCCTCGCCGCTGCAGAAGAAGGGATAACGTCGGAACCGGACCGGATGTGGAGTTTATGTGTAGGTCTGCACGATGATGAGAATCAACCGCACGATGATCAGGGCCCAGCCGACGCTGACGACGATCCACGCGAGTTTTTTGGCGACCATGGCTACGGCGAGGAAGATGGTGAGGATGGCGAGGAGGCCGATGGGATCGATCAACTCCGCTGGGATGGAGACCTCCTCCGGCAGGATCGTGGTGAGGAGCCGGACGATCCCCTCCCCGATCAGGTGGCCGATGCTGTAGATGAACGTGAGGAGTTGATCGGCGAGTGAGCGCGCCGATTCCGGGGTCGGTGCCTCCGTCTGTCCGAACACGGAGACGGAGGCGAGGGCGGTGATCCCACCCCCGACTTGCAGGATGCGGGGGAGGAAACCCGTCCCTCCCCCGGATTTCGTCCTACAGACCAAGGGCTTGCAATAACGCGGTGAAGTCGACATCGCCGTGCAGGACCTGGTCGAGGTTCGTCGCCCCCAGACTCCCGACAAGGGTGTTGAAGAAGTTGGCGATCCCCTCCGCCGGCGCAGACATGATGATCGGCATCAGCGACTGCTGCAGCGGCATCCCGAGCGACTCGGACAAAGCCGCGAAGTAGTCGGCGTTGTCGGCGAAGAACTTGGCGAACGCCTGCTGAAGCTGGTCGGGATGCTGTTCGCGCAGCCGGACGATCCCCTCTCCGAGGAGCTTGCCAAGTGCATCGAGGGTGGTGAAGTACGGAGTTCCGACCGGACCGCTCTCCCCGATCCATTGGATCAGGGCGGGCTTCGCCGCTGCCGGCTGCCAGTCAAGCTCGATCGTACCCGAGGCGGCAAGGGTGCCGCCGATGAAATCGAACGTGTCCCCACTGAGCTCCCCGCTTGCCGGGAGGTATCCCCCCACTTCTACTTTGTTCGTGATCGTCACCGGTTGATCGAACTCGATGTGCAGCCCGATGACGTTACTTCCGGTCGTGTTGGTGAACAACCCGACCGTGTAGTCACCCGCCGGGTAGAGCGCAACGCTCACCCCGCCGGCGAACGCGACCACACCGATCAACAACACTGCTCCGATCACCGCTCCAACGTACCTTCCCTTCACCATGAAAAACCTCCTTGCATGAACAAAGTTTATCCCATTCTAGCCATTATCCTTCCCGTGGGCAACGAGGCCGGCCCCGAGGAGAGCATCGCCGAGGCGGAGATCGGCTTCGGTCGTGAGTTTGATGTTCGTCACCTCCCCAGGGACGACGGCAACCTTTCCCCCGGCCGCGAGGACGGCACCGGCGTCGTCGGTCACCGTCTCCCGCGTCCCTGCAAGCGCGGCGACAATGAGCTCGCGGCGGAATCCCTGTGGGGTCTGCATCCGCATCAGGCCGCTACGGGGCACCTGCTCCGGACGGAGGAAGCCGTCCGGATCGGAGTAGCGCATCGTATCTGTAGTCGGGATGACTGGAACGCACGCCCCGTGCTGGGCGGTGCACTCGACCACCCGGGTGATCAGTCGTGGGCTCGGGAACGGGCGGGCAGCGTCGTGGATCAGCACAAGCTCACCGTCCACTGCCTCGACACCGGCCCGGGCCGAGTCCTGCCGCCGCTCCCCTCCGGTGACGATCCGAGCGCTGATTCCAAGCCCTTCAGCGATCCGCGCTGCGGTCGTCTCTTCCCCAGCCCGCACCACGATCACGATCTCCTGCACCGCCGGGACGCACGCGAACGCGGTCAACGAGTAAGAGAGGACTGGAGCCCCCGCGAGGGGGAGATAGACCTTGTTCCCATCCGCTCCCATCCGCTCCCCCCGGCCGGCGGCGAGGATTACCGCGCTTACCATCTACTTCGTCGTTGCAGTCTGGGTTAGCTGCTTGAGGTCGGTCCCGTCCGGATTGATCGAGTAGATCTCCCACGCGCCGGTGCGGTTGGAGTTGAACAGGATCCTTCCGTCCACCCCCCACTGCGGGTTGACATCATCTTTCTCGTTCGTGGTCAAGCGGGTGACGTTCTTCGTCGCCAGGTCCATCACGTACAGGTCGACGTTCTTGTCCCGGTTGGAGATAAAGACGATCGCTGTCCCGTCCGGGGACCAGCTCGGCGACCAATCGTCCACCTCGTTCTTGGTGAGCTGCTCCACCTGACCGGTGGAGACATCACGCAGGTAGATCTCGAACCCCTTATCGCCAGGGGACTCAAATGCGATCTTCGTCCCGTCCGGCGACATGACCGGTTCCCAGTTGGTCAATGCCGGCCCTTTCTGGAACAGCGAACAACCACCGAGGATGATCCCGACTCCGATGAGGAAGATTGCGATGATGATTCCCTTCTTCACGCTCGATTCTCCTTTTTCATTTTTCCCATCTCGGGGTCTCCCCCGCCGGCTCCACAAACAGCATCCTCCCTGCTTCCGTCTGGAGGGTGCTCTTGACCATCGCCTTGATCTTGCGACCGATGTGGCGGCGGCCGTTCTCCACCACGACCATCGTCCCATCGTCGAGATAACCGACCCCCTGACCGATCTCCTCACCGCGGTCGATCACCTCGACGGTGATCTCCTCCCCGGGGATGAACCGGGGCTTCACCGCGTTGGCAAGCTCGTTGATGTTGAGGATCTTCACCCCTTCCACCTGGGCGACCCGATTCAGATTGTAGTCGGTGGTCACAAGGGCTCCACCATCATCCTTGACCAAGTGGATCAGCTTCCGGTCCACCTCCCGCACGTGGGGATAGTCTTTGGAGATGACGCGGATGCGGACGGTATCGTCCTGCATCAAACTGCGCAGCACCTCCAACCCGCGTCTCCCTTTGCGCCGGCGCAGGCTGTTGGCGGAATCGGCGATCCCCTGCAGCTCGGAAAGGACGAACTCGGGCACGATCAATTCCCCCTCGAGAAAACCGGTGCGAACGAGATCCCCGATTCGCCCGTCGATGATCACGCTCGTGTCCAGGACCTTCCGGGCGGCGGAGTCGTTCTTGTGCAGGCGCTGTGCCGCACGGGCCTTGGCGCTCCCCACCGGATACAGGGGACGGTCGAACGCGCTCCCGATCCGCGCCCCGAGGAACAGGCTGCCGGCGAGGACGCACCCTTGGGCGATGTGGGCACCGACGGAGCCGCCGAACGCGAGTGCGATCGCTGCAATCAACACCCCACCGGCCATGGTGGTGATCGCCCCGAGGAAGAGTCCGTTCATGAGCCGGGTCACCGCCCCGTCCGATTTCAGGGCGCGCTCGATCCCCTTCCAACCGTACCAGATTCCGGCTCCGATGATCCCGCCGGCGAGGGTACCGAAGATGAGTCCAGTCCCGACACGGGGGATCGCGCCGAGCGGGGGGATGAGCCCGTGCGCCGCCGCCACCGCTCCTCCCGCTGCCGCTAACCCGAGCACGAATAATAACATGCCAACCATAATAACACCTCCGGAGGAGCCGCGTTGCACGTCTCCCCATAAACTACGTTCAACGTTGATTATATACAGTGCTTGACTTTAAGGCAAGATTCTGCTATTCTATAGGGAGAAATCGGCTGTTCTTTAAGTGATGGGGGGGAGGACGCTGGGGGCTACGTGGACCGTACGTGACGTTCTGAACTGGACGCGGACGTATTTCAAAGAAGCCGGGATCGTACAACCGCGCCTGGAAGCGGAGATTCTCCTTGCTCATACGCTCTCGGTCGACCGCCTTCATCTTTACCTTGCGCCCGATCGGCCGTTATCACCGGAAGAACGGGCACGGTACCGCGAGGTCGTCAAGAAGCGCAGGCAAGGAACTCCTCTCCAGTACCTCATCGGAGAGGTGCAGTTTCTCGGGCTGAGGTTCCGGGTGCGACCCGGAGCGCTCATCCCCCGCCCAGAGACCGAGGAGATGGTGATGCGGGCCCTGCGCCTCCTCCCCCGCGATCAGGACACCGCCTGCCTCGACCTCGGGACCGGTTCAGGCGTGATCGGGGTCTGTCTTGCCAAGTACCTCCCCCGCGTTTCGGTCACCGCGGTCGATGTTTCGACGGAAGCGCTGGAGCTTGCAAAGGAGAACGCCGATCTAAATGGGGTATCCGATCGGATCGAGTTCCTGCAGAGCGACTGGTTCGAGCGGGTGGAGGGGAAGTTCGATCTGATCGTCTCCAATCCACCCTACGTACCCCGTGAGGCTATGCCTTCCCTCCCCCCGGAGGTGCGGGCCCACGAACCGAAGATCGCCCTCGACGGAGGGGAGGGAGGAGTGGAGGAGATCTCCCGGATCATTGCCGCCGCCGGGGCGCACCTGCGCCGCAATGGATACATCCTTCTCGAGATCGGGGATGGACAGGGAGAGGCGGTGAGCGCCCTCGCCGCTGACGCTGGATTTACCGGAACGAAGGTGGAGCATGATCTTTCCGGAAAGGAGAGGTTCGTGATCGCGCGATGTCCGTGATGATCCAGGTCTCGGAGCTGAACTTCTCGACCGAAGAGGGGATAAAGGTCCTCGAGGACGTGCACCTGCGTGTCGATCAAGGGGAGATGGCGTTCCTCGTCGGGCCGCAGGCGGCGGGAAAGTCGGTGCTTCTCGGGCTTCTCGCCGCCAGGATTCGACCGCAATCGGGCCAGCTCCTCGTCTGCGGGCGGAACGTGGCCCGGCTGACGCGGCGTAAGGCGGCGGAATTTCGGCGCAGGATCGGGTTCCTCCCTCAGGATTTCACCCCGCTGCCGAAGACTGTCCTCGAGAACGTGACGTTCAAGCTGCGTGCCCTCGGGAACTTCCGCGAGCAGGCCGAGGAAAAGGCCCTGGCCGCCCTCGATCAGGTCGGGCTGACCTCGAAGCTCAACGAGTCCGGGGATGAGCTGGAACCGGTCGACCGGGTCAGGCTCGGCCTGGCGATCGCCCTGTGCAACGAGCCGCTCCTCCTGCTGTGTGATGAACCGTTCCTCGGACTGGATGAGGAAGGGACTGAGGCGATCGCCTCCCTGCTCATCCAGTTGCACTCGCATGGACTGACGGCCCTCATCGCCACCCGCGGCCCGCTCCCCGCTTCCCTCTCCGGCTACCGTCGTATCTCCCTCATCGACGGGAAGGTGGTGGGGGGATGAGCCCGGGGGTCTTCATCTTCCGGGAGCTCCTCGGCGCAGTGCGGGGGAAGGCCGCCGGACTCATCCTGGGGATGATCGGACTTTTGTTCGCGTTCCTCGCCATCTTCTCCTGTTTCTTTGTCCTCGGGACCTCGGACGGCTCCTCCACCGGGGTGAGCTCGTCGGCCAAGGCCGTGACGTGCTACATTTCTCCCAAGCTTTCGGTGGATGAGGTGCAGGGGCTGTACCGCGGGATCCTTGCGCGCGATGACGTCGCTGCGGTCACCTACGTGTTCGCCGCGGAGATCTCCCCCGACCGGCCCGGGGGGGCGTTTTTGGTGCGACCGACTGATTCCGGGGACGTGAACGCCCTGGTCGAGGCACTGCGAACCCTCTCCGGGGTGACGGAGGTAGACGCGGGAGGAGCTACCGGAGAGGAGATCCACCTCTCAACTCCGGTACGAATCGGCCTCCTTATCGGGCTCCTCGTGACCGGCCTTGCCAGCTTGCTCGTGGGGCGGATCGCGTTTTTGGAGCTCCTGCGCAATTTTTCCCCTGAGCTCAATCTCCTCCACCTCTCCGGGACCCCGGATTGGTCGGTACAAGCGCCGGTGGTCTGGCTCGGGATCGCGGCCGGCGTCGTGGCCAGCTTGATCCTGATCGTCGTCCTTTATGCCCTACACGCCTCGGCCCTCTCCGGTGCGGCCCCAGCGGCCGCGGCTGGCCTCCTCCACCAGGGACGGGTCCTCACCGCGGCGCTACTCAGTCTCCTCCTCGGGATCATCATGGGCGGGCTATGCGGCGGGCTCGGCGCGGGCCTTCTCTCCTCCCGATTCTCCGACTACTCGTAACGGAGGGCGTCCACTACCGGGAGTTTGGCCGCGCGGCGAGCCGGCATCCAACCGGCGAACGCTCCGAGCAGGAACGAGAACGCCAGGGTCGAGATTATGAGAAGGGGGCTGGCCACGGTGTGAATCTCGACGTTGAAATAGCCACGGATCACGGCTGCAACGACGCTGCTCAGTCCGAGCCCGAAGATCACCCCGACGATCCCCCCGACCAATCCCATCAGGCCGGATTCGATCAGGAAGATCATCAGGATCTGTCCCCGCCGGGCGCCGATCGCCTTCATCACCCCGATCTCCCGTGTCCGCTCGAGCACGGCGGTGTACATCGTGTTCATCACCCCGACCCCGCCGACGAGGAGGGATATCCCGGCGATCCCGGCGAGAAACCCGCTCACCGAACCCATCACCGTGCTGATCTGCCGATTGATGTCGGAATAGGTGACAGTGGACACATCCTTGTCGCCGGCGTCCCTGAGGGCGTTCTTGACCCGGTCGGCCACCTCGTCGACGTCCGCCCCATTGGCCGTCTTGACCAGGGTGAGGAGGACCTTGTCGCTCTTCCCGAACAGCTCGTCCATCTGCGCAAACGGCACGAAGAGCGTATCCGCGTTCCCGCTCTTGCCCAGTCCAAAGCTGAACCCCCCGGAATCGTGCGACGGTGCGAAGATCCCGATCACCCTGAACGGATGGTTCTCGATCTCCACCGTCGTTCCGAGGGTTGCATGCAGCTGGGAGGCGGCCTTGCTCCCGAGGATGACGACATCGCGCTCCCCGGGGGTGAAGAACCGCCCGCCGGGCTCGAAGTTCACGTCCCCGAGGAATGACTTGAACTCGGTGACCAGCGTGGGAGAGAGCCCGGTCACCGGGAGGAACCCCTGCACCGACTTCCCGCCGACGGTAGGGCCCTTGACGAACCCCGACTCGGACCGGACCGCCGCCACCGCTGTCACTCCCGGCACCTGTTCGATCACGTCCAGGTCAACGCTGATCTCCTCGGTTGTGCCACGGCGGGACTGAAACGCCTCCTTTCCCACGATGAGGAACGAGTTGTACCCGAACACATTCTCCACCTGCTGGGTGATGCTTCGCTCCAGTCCGAGCCCGATCGAGATCAGGGCGACAACAGCGGTGATCCCGATGAATACCCCGATCACGGTCAGCCAGCTGCGCAACTTTCGGTGCATTATCCCCCGCGCCGAGAGGAGGAAGAAGTCCTTAAACATTCGCCACCTCCTCGATCACGCGGCCGTCCTTGAGCCTGACGATCCGATCGGCGATTGCCGCTGCTTCTGGGTCATGGGTCACGATGATCACCGTCTTTCCATCCTCCTGCCTGAGCTCCTGTAACAGGTCCAGGATCACCGCTCCGCTCTCCGAGTCCAGGTTCCCGGTCGGCTCGTCGGCGAGGATGATTCCCGGATCGTTCGCCAATGCGCGGGCGATCGCCACCCGCTGCCGCTCGCCCCCGGAAAGCTCGTTCGGGCGGTGGTGCGCACGATCACTCAGCCCGACCCGGTCCAGCAGCCCTTGCGCCCGGGCCGCCCGCGCCGATCTCGGAACCCGCTGAAAGATCATGGGGAGCTCGACGTTCATCTGCGCGGTCAGGGTTGCAACGAGGTTGAACGTCTGGAACACAAACCCGATCCTGGTCCCGCGCAGGCGGGTCAGCTCCCGCTCCGGCAGGGTGGTAATGTCCGTCCCGTCGATAAGAGCCCGTCCGGAGTCCGGGGTGTCGAGCGCTCCGAGGATGTGAAGCAGGGTCGATTTCCCGGAGCCGGACGGCCCCATCACCCCGAGGATCTCCTCCTTGCGGACCACGAGGTCGATCCCGCGTAGGGCACGGACGATCGTCTTGCCTAATCGGTAGTTGCGGGTGACCCCCTCCAGCCGCAGGACCTCTTCCTCCATCATCCCTCCGTGACGGAGTAGGAGGTGAGCTCGAGGAGAAAGGTGACCTCCCAGCCGGAGCCATGGCGCTCCTCCACCTTGATGAGGGGCGCGATGAAGACCGGCTTTTCGCGCGAGAAGGCGAGGGTGGTCCTGGTATCCGGGTGGTCCGGATCGGTGTAGGTACCGATCAGACACGGGATCCCGGCGATATCTTGTTCCGCGGTGGCGTGGAAGCTCCCACCTCCGGGGAGGACGTAATCCTCCCCGACCGCCAACACGTCGCGGTGGGAGAGGAGGGCGGAGATCGGGCCGAAGTCGATGTCCGTCCCGCCGGAGCGAACGGTGGTCATCCCGAACATGAAGCCGAACAGGCTGAGTTGATCCGGGGTGCCGGTCGATTCGGCGGTCATCCGCACCCGGTACCGCCCGTCGGGGAGCCCGGTGACGGTGAGCTCCAGGGTCTGGGGATCAGGCAGGTCGGCCGTCGTTATCCGATAGGTCATCTCCGTTGTTCCAACTGGAAAGTCGGAGAGCTCGTTCTGCCCGTACGCCGCTCCAAAAGCGAGAATGACAACCGAAACAGCGAGTAACGCTACCTTGCATCTCGTCACAGTGATACCTCCTTGGGTCCGCATAAGTGCACGGCTAAGGGTAGTTGACCGGCGTGCCCGAATCAAGCGGGAACAGAAGCGATGCTGGCTTCGGATAGGAGGAGAGGGCGGAGGTGGCAGTGGCGATGTCGGCGGAGATCTGCCGCCGCAGGGCGGTGATCGATGGGAACTTGCGGTCGTCGCGCAATCGGGCAAGGGGGCGCACCTCGATCGTCATACCGGTGAGATCGCGGTCGGGGGGGGACAAAAGATGAAGCTCGAATCGAAGTTCGTCCCCGGCCAGCGTCGGCCGGTCCCCGATGTAGAGAAGGCCCGGTCCCTCTCCTTCCTCCCAGAAGGCGTATGCCAGATAGATCCCGGCTTGCGGCCGAACGAGCTCAGGCTGAGGGGATATGTTGGCGGTGGGATACCCGATCTTCGTCCCGATCCGATCACCGGGAACCACCCGCCCGGTCAGGAGCGGGGGGCGGCCGAGGAGCCTTCCGGCCTCCTTCACCTCCCCCGCCCGGATCAGGGTGCGGATGCGGGTGCTGCTCACCGGGGCCCCGGCGATGATCACCGGTGGGACGGTGATGACCGCGAACCCGTATTCCCGCCCCAAGGCAGCGAGCAGGGTCGGGTCTCCTTCCCTTCCCCGTCCGAACCGGAATCCCTCTCCGATCACTACCGCCTGCACCTTCAGCCTTTCAACGAGGATGCGTTCTGCAAACTCGCGCGGGGAAAGGGCGCGCACCCGGGAAAACTCTCCCGGGACGATGCGCTCCACGTACTTCCGCAAGAGCTGTTCCTTCACCCCCCGGGGCAGAATGAGGTGGGGGCCGGAGTCCCCAAACCGGGGTGGAAACGGGAATGCGTACGCGACCCCATCCAGCCCATCCTCGCGCGCGATCCGCGCCACTTCGGCGAGGATCGCCTGGTGGCCGCGGTGAACCCCATCGAACGTCCCCACTGTAACCACTGTCGCATTCATCTCCACTGGATTTTACCCACAAGCCGCCTCCCTTGCCTCCGCGCGGAGAAGGCGCTAAATTCTCCCGGTCAAATTCGAGGAGGTTTATCATGAACGAAGTGGAGAAAGTCGCAATCATCGGCGGGGGAAACCTGGGGACAGCGATCGCTAGGGGGCTTGTGGCGGCAGGGAAGCTCCCCCCGGCCCGGATCGCGGTAACCCGCCGCACCGTCCGCCTGCTCGACGGATTACGGGCTGAGGGGTTCGAGGTCAGCGGCGACAATGCGGCAGCGGCGCGCGGCGCTGGGGTCGTGTTTGTGACCGTCCGCCCGCATCAGCTGAACGCCGTCCTCGAGGAACTCCGCCCGGTCCTTGAACCGGAGCAGGTCGTAGTTTCCACCGTCTCCAACGCCCCCCTCGCTAAGATAAAGGACAAGCTCGGAGGGAAGATCCCGGTGATCCGGGCGATGCCGAACATCGCGGTGTCGGTGCGCGAGTCGATGACCTGCCTCGCTCATGACCCGGACGTACCGGCGGCTGCGGCGGCCCTGGTCAAGGACCTGTTCGACGGGCTCGGGGAGACGGTGTTCATCGCTGAGGAGCAGATGACCCCGGCGACTGCTCTGTGCGCCTGCGGGATTGCGTTCTTCCTCCGCGCCATTCGCGCCGCTTCCCAGGGAGGAGTACAGGTCGGATTCCATGCTGGTGAAGCGATCCGACTGGCCGCTCAGACCGCCAAGGGAGCGGCGGAGCTCCTCCTCGCCGGTAATGCCCACCCGGAGATGAAGATCGATGAGGTTACCACTCCACAAGGGATCACGATCGAGGGGTTGAACGAGATGGAGCATCACGGATTCAGTTCGGCGATGATCCGCGGGATCGTCACCTCGGCGGAGAAGGCGACGAACCTATACCGGAACAACGGAGGGGATGATGCCTGAGCCAGTGAAGCGGAGGATCGGGAATACCGACCTCGTCGTCCTCCAAGGGGACATCACTGAACAGGCGACCGATGCGATCGTCAACGCGGCGAACTCCGGGCTGCGCGGTGGTGGCGGGGTCGACGGGGCGATCCACCGCGCCGCCGGACCGGTGATCGATGATGAGTGCCGGGAATACGTGCGGAAGCACGGGAAGCTCCCGCCCGGGAAGGCGATGTGGACCCATGCGGGAAACCTCCCGGCAAAGTACGTCATCCACACGGTAGGGCCGATCTACCGGAACGATGAGGTTTCAGCTCCGGTGTTGGCAAGCGCGTACCGGGAGTCCCTCCTCCTTGCCGAGAAGCTGGGATTGGAGAGCGTATCGTTTCCGGCGATCAGTACCGGTGTGTACGGCTACCCCGTTGAGAAAGCGGCCGCCGTTGCGGTCAGGGCGATCGTCGAGCACCTGCGGCCCGGCTCCCCGCTCAAGTTGGTTCAACTCGTCTGCTTCACCGATGCCGCCTTCGCAGCGTTCCAAAAGGCGGTGGAGGCCATCTGCGGGAATGCTCACTGAGGAAGTGCATCTTGTAATGAGCCAGAAATTCGCTTCCCCATCTCCTCCGCACCGGCCTCGCCCAAAAGAAAAAGTAGGGTTGGTCTTGCAACCCAACAGTTAGATGGTTTCTAGCTTAACGTGACCTGCCCTGATTTATCGTTGGTTGGATTCTAACCGGCGCAGCGGGTAGAATGAGACTCGGTCGTTACGATCGGCTCTCGCGTGATATGTTGCCATAGTGATCTTCCGGGGGCTTAAGTGTCGTAATAACACAATGCTCATTCAACCGGAGGTCAGATGCGCAACATCAGTTCAACATGGATGGTTAAAGCAATACTACTTGTCGCTGCCCTCGGCGTGGTTACGCTCACCGGGTGTGACCTTCTCGACCAGCTCTTCGGCGGGACCCCGCCCAGCGGCGGAACAGGTGACGCGCCCACAGCGGTGATAACCGCCCGAATTGCTGATCAGATGGTGGACAGGGGTGACAATCCGGACCACCGCCCACCGATATCCTACGTGTTCAGCGCTCTTGACTCACTCGATAAGTTCGGCGACCCGATCAGGCGGGGAATTCAAGAAGTGGCGTGGGACTTCAGCGATGGTGGTACCCGCGGGTTCGAGTGGAACGATTACACCACCCGACATCTCTACTACGAGGAGGGGACCTACACTGTGACCCTAACCGTACGCGAGCCGGAGACCTACGGCAATGCGACGGACACGGCACAGAAGACAATCACCATCGGTCCCGGATGGCTGAAGATCGACAGCGTGACGACGACTCCCCGCCAAGATGGGCAGTTCAACGTCACAATCGCCGTGCATAATCAGAGCAACCAGGCGCTGAAGCGAATCGCGGTCGCATTGCTCGATGACAACGGAGGGACGGCGCGGGGAGCCGATGTAACATTGGAAACCCCGCTCGCTCCGAACGGGGCGTATACGTTCACAACCGTGATCGGCGGCTGGACAGGTACGCTTCGTGCTATCCCGTTGTGGTGCTATCCTCCTTCAGCTGGATAAAAGCATCCGTTTTACTAAAACCCGTTGATCGGAGTCGATAAGGATATCCTGACGCGCGTTACTGCGGGAAGTCACTACCTGGGTATTTGCTCTTCAACACTCGGGTGAAGATCACTCGTCACGACCACATCTTTCCCGGCCAAGTCCCATCTCCTGGCGCACCAAGACGCCCCCCTTGACAATCGCGTGTTTCTCTGCTAGGATGCTTCCTGGCAGAACAGGAGGAGCAGGAATGACGTATATCTCTAACCTGGAGGTGAGTGGGTCTAGCAGCAATTTATTCGGTTACTTTATGACGATTTGGGCCGAGTAATACACCGAGTTGGTGTTTACTCGACCCGGTGAAACCGAAAGCCGAAAGGCTTGCGGTTTTTTTATTGTGAGGTGGTAACGATGCTAGAAGTTGAAAACCTCTCGAAGTGGTTTGGTGGGCTGCGGGCGGTGGACGGTTGCTCGTTCACCGTCCGCGGCGGAACGATCACCGGCTTGATCGGGCCGAATGGAGCCGGTAAGACAACAGTGTTCAACCTCCTTACCGGTTTCCTCCGCCCGGACAAGGGGCGGGTCAGGTTCAAGGGCGATGACATCACCGGCCTTCCTCCCTATCAAGTATTCCGCAGGGGCATCGCACGTACGTTTCAGATCCCGCGCGAGTTCAAGGAGATGACGGTCCTGGAAAACCTGATGCTCGTCCCGTGGGGGCAGCTCGGGGAGCGGATCCTCTATCCGTTCCTCCGTCCGGCTGGGGTGGCGCGACAGGAGGGACTGATCCGGGTGCGGGCGATGGGAGTGCTCGAGTTTCTCGGGCTCGACAAGCACGCTGACGACCCGGCCGGGAGCCTGTCCGGAGGGCAGAAGAAGCTCCTCGAGCTCGGAAAGGCGCTGATGAGCGAGCCGCAGCTCGTGATGCTCGACGAACCCGGGGCCGGGGTGAACCGCACCCTGCTCAAGTCGATCGCCGCCTCGATCGAGCGGGTGAGCGAGGAGCTGGGGACGACCTTCCTGCTGATCGAACATGATATGGACTTCGTGATGCGGCTGTGCGACCCGGTGATCGTGATGAGTGAAGGGCGAAAACTGACGGAGGGGACCCCGACCGAGGTGCAACGGGACCCCGAGGTCCTCGAGGCCTATCTCGGAGGGCAGTATGTCGCTGTTGAAGGTTGAGGGGGTGACGAGCGGCTACGGGGACATGGAAGTCCTCCACGACGTCTCGATCGAGGTCGATTCCCAAGAGATCGTCACCATCATCGGCCCAAACGGGGCAGGAAAATCAACCTTGATGAAGACGATCTTCGGCCTCCTCACCCCGACCGCCGGGCGGATCGAGTTCGGCGAACGCGACATCACCGGGATGCCGCCGGATAAGATCGTCCGACTCGGGATGGCTTACGTCCCCCAGGTGGAGAACGTATTCCCTTCCCTTACCGTGCAGGAGAACCTGGAGATGGGGGCGTTCATCCGCACCGACGATTTCTCCGATCGGATCGAGGAGATCTATTCCCTGTTTCCCCCCCTGCGGCGACGGCGGAATCAACGGGTGGGGAAGATGAGCGGGGGAGAGCGACAGATGGTGGCGATGGGGCGAGCGTTGATGCTCGATCCGCGGCTTCTCATGCTC
>JAGGSO010000113.1 GCA_021159055.1 Candidatus Bipolaricaulota bacterium
CTCGGTAATCGACGATGTAGCACGTGCAAGTGTCAGTGGAGAAGGTCCTACAATTTACCTGAAACATCCGCATACCGCGAAGCATTTCCGTCGTTCTCTCTACTTACCGCCTTCCTTCATTGACAGGCGAACGATCAGTGAAGGAAAGCCGAGCGAGACGCTGTTGGAAAGGCTGGGTAAGAGAGTGGACGAGATCCTTTCATCCGATCCAACCCCAACGATTCCTGCTGCCCTGGTGAAGAAGTTACGCGCATTTAAGTTCAAGTAATGGAGAACGGCCAGGGCAAGAGGGGGTAGTTCCAGAGGCAGAGAAAGCACATGGGCGACAGGTGTATGCGGCCATAAGTAAGCCGCGCCCATTCGCCCGTGGAGAACGCGCCCTCGAGAAAATCGACTACGCCCCTGAAGGGCGGTTTTACCGGTTCGCTTTCTCAGTGAATGCCGGCCGAGGTTTGCGACCTCGGCCGGCAGATCAAGGATTGAACCCAGGATTTTATCCGACCTTCTCCGGACGCTTGGGGACATCGTAGAGGATGTCGTCGAGCGGATGGCGGTACAGCGGCTCGCCGAGCCTCTTTTGATCGAAATAGTGTCCCATCAGCCCGATCGAGCGGCCGAGAACGAACAGAGCGTTGAATAGCCCCGCCTTGATCATCTCGTCGATCTCAGCGTCGGAGAAGTTGAGTTCCTTCAGCAGATCGACGAGGAGGACCCCGATGCACCCGTCCACGTTCAGGATCAGGTTGTTCTTCTTCTTGGTCGTCACCTGCTCGACGGCGAGCGCGTAGTCGAGGAGTTCGGTCTTCTTGAAGTGGGTCTTGGCGTAGTTCTTCATGATCTCGACCCGCGCGTCCGGGTTCTCCAGGGAATGCAACCGGTGCCCGATCCCCTGGATACGCACGTTCTTCTTCTTCATCGCGTCTACGAACTCGCGCGGGGAAAGGTTGTTGCGCAGCCCGTACAGGAAGTGCTCCGCCGCTCCGTTCACCGCGCCGCCGAACCGGGGTCCGATGGTCAGAAGCCCGCTCACGAGCGACGAGATCAGATCCTTCCCCGCTCGGGCGGCGACGATCGTGTTGTGCGCCCCGGACACGGCCGGACCGTGGTCGGCGATGATCTGGATCACCATCTCCAGGAACTCGCGCGCGTGCGGCGGGATGTCCTTCTTGAACCACAGTAGCCCAATCACCCCACCGATCCCGTACTTCTTCTCGATCACCTCGTCGATCGGCACCCCGGCGTAGTTGTGCACCTCGCCGCGCTCGTCGCAGATCGTGGACACAAAGTGGGTCGGCCGGCGCACGCGCCCCTCGGCGACCGCCTGCTTGTAGTCCATCGGGATCTGCGGTGGCTCGAAGTCCTTTGCCGGGATGATGACCCCTTCCCGCACGAGCCGCTCGTAGGTCTCGCGGATGCGCAGGTGGTAGTCGTCGAACGAATTGGGCACGATCACCCCCGCCTCGCGCAGCGCTTGGTTCTTGGCGTCGGCCGTTTCCTTGGCCGAGTCCGCTCTTGCCCCGGCGTGGCCGAACTGCACCTGCCCGGGCAGGACCTTGGCACACGTGCCGGTCACCCACATGACGAGCGGTTTCTTGATCCGGCCGGATTTCACCGCGTCAGCGATCTCGTACTCCGCCGTTCCGCCGAGCTCGCCCAGGCAGACGAGGAGCTTGATATCCGGGTTCGCCTCGTAGCGCAGCAGGTGATCGAGCAGGGTCGAGCCGGGATAGGCGTCCCCACCGATTGCGATTCCCTCGTTCAGGCCGTCGGTGTTGCGGGCGATGATGTTGTACGCCTCGTTCGACAGCCCGCCGGAGACCGAAACAAACCCGACCGATCCCGGCCGGTAGAGCTTGGCCATCTTGATGTTCTCCATCGTCCCGGCGGCGTTTCCGATCTTGAACGCGCCTGCCTTCACTCCGCCGACGGTCGCTGGGCCGATGATCCATTTGCCAAGCTGCTTCGCCGTGGCGGCCATGATCCGTGCCTGGCGCTCCGGCACTCCCTCAGCGATCACCGCGATCGTGCGGATCGTGTCGGTGGCGAGCGCCTCCATCGTCACGTCGAACGCCGAGCGCTGCGAGGCGAAGTTGACCAGCACATCGGCCTCCGGGAATCGCTCCACCGCCTGTTTGATCGAGCGCAGGCGTGGGATCCGGATCTCCTTCGTACCCCAGAACACCTTCTGGAATCCGCCGCGCTCCGGGGTGATCATCGCGACCACGCTCGGGGAGTCCTTGCGGCACATGTAGTCGAAGTCGAGCATCCGCTGCAGCGCCGCCGTCTGTGCCCCGTAGATGAACGCCTTCGTGTCGCGGGTGAAAAGTTCGTAGTCCTTCATTTCTTCTCCTCCTCCAGCGCCAGGGAGACGATCCGCGTCATGTGTGTCTCCGGCCCGTACACCTCAATCGGAACCCCAATCTCCTCGCCGAGCTTCCGCATCTTCTCCAGACCTTCTTTGTAGTTCGGTCCGCCGCGGCGCACGTAGATCCGCACCTTGTTCTCGATCAGTTTGTCGCGGTATTCCCTGAGCGCCTTGATGATCCCGGTGAACGTCTTGGCCACGTCGGTGAAGTTGGCGATTCCCCCGCCGATCAGCAGGTACTTCGGTCGCCCCTGTGGATCGGGCTTGCGGGTCATCAGGTCGAGGATCGTCTTCGCGTATTCGTAGGTGAGTTCAGTGGATGGATTCCCCGAGTATTCACCGTAGTTGGCGAGCTCGTGCCCGAACCCGAGGTCGACCACCGTGTCGGCGTAGATCACGCTCGCCCCGCCGCCGGCGACCATCAGCCACACCCGGCCGTCCGGGTTGAGGATCGTCAGCTTGAGCGATGCCCCGGTCTTCTCGTCGAGGGAGGCGATGTACTCCTCCTCAGGGGTGGCCAGGCTTCCGAATGGCTTGGGAAACTCGATTTTGCCCCACTTCTCCGCGCACTGGAATGCGGCGGTGTCGTCGAGCTTGGCCACCGTGTCGAGCGGGACCGGATTACCGTCGACGAAGGTGAGAGGATTGAACTCAAGATAAGTGAAGTAGTAGTCGCAGTAGATGCGGTAGATCGCGTTGATGAACGCCCCGAGCGTCTCCCGGTTCGGGATATCGGGGAGTCGGTCGGTGACGTCGACCTTGCTTGGATCGGCGATGACCGGGACCTCGATCTCGATCACCGAGTCCCATACCTCCTCGATATCCACCCCGCCCTTGGTGGAGAAGTGGATGACGTCCGCCTCGCGGGCCGAGGTGATCGCGAGGTAGTACTCGTCCTCATGCGGGACGAACGGCTCGATCAGGAAATGGGTAAGCACCCCGGTCGTCTCGCCGGTCGTCTGAACGATCGTCACTTCCTTTCCCATCCTCTCCTTGATCCACGCCTTGACCTGCTCATAGTCGGCATCGACGAGGAGGAGGTTGTTCTTGCCGCGTTTGCCGAACAGCTGGTCCGGCTTGGCCACGAGCCGCGTCTCGGTGAGCCAGGAGGCGTCCTGGGGCAGGGCCTCGAGATCGGTCTCCGGAGTCACGAGAACGCGGCGGGGATCGAGCCGGAACCGCCCATCGGAATACTGGGGAAGCGCCTCGCCGATGATGCGCTTGGCGTCGTATTCGCGTATCCCTTTCTGTGCCATTTTTGACTCCTTTTACAGGTTGTTGATGATCTCTTCTCCGAACCCGGAGCAGGAGACCTTGGTTGCGCCCTCCATCTGGCGGGCGAGGTCGTAGGTGACGCGGCCGGAGGCGATCGCCTTCTCGATCCCGGAGACGATCATCTCCGCCGCCTCGGTCCAGCCCATGTAGCGGAGCATCTCCACCGCGGACAGGATCAGACTGGAGGGGTTGACCTCGTCCTTGCCCGCGTGCTTGGGGGCGGTCCCGTGCGTCGCCTCGAACAGGGCGCAGCCGGTCTGGTAGTTGATGTTCGCTCCGGGCGCCACTCCGAGCCCGCCGACCTGGGCGGCGGCAGCGTCGGACATGTAGTCGCCGTTTAAGTTCATCGTCGCCACCACCGAGTACTCGCGCGGACGCAGGAGCATCTGCTGGAAGAACTGATCGGCGATGCGGTCGTTCAACAGGATCTTGTCCTCCGGGAGCTCCCCGTTGTATTTGTCGTAGAGTTCCGTCTCCGTGATCACCTGGGGATACTCCGCGCCGACCTCGTACCCCCAGTCGCGGAACGCCCCCTCGGTGAACTTCATGATGTTCCCCTTGTGGACGAGGGTGACCACGCGGCGATTGTTCTTGACCGCGTAATCGATCGCTGCGCGCACCAGGCGCTTGGAGCCCTCCTCAGAGATCGGCTTGATCCCGATCCCGCAGTTCTTGCGGAACCGGATCCGATCCCCCACCTTCATCTCGGTCGACAGCCAATCGATGACCTTCTCCGCCTCCGGAGTGCCTGCCTTCCACTCGATCCCGGCGTAGACGTCCTCGGTGTTCTCGCGGAAGAAGACGATGTCCAGGTCCTGCGGGCGCTTCACCGGCGCAGGCGTCCCGATGTAGCGGACCGGTCGCACGCACGCGTACAGATCGAGGATCTTGCGCAGGGCCACGTTCAGGCTGCGGATCCCCCCGCCCACCGGCGTGGTGAGCGGTCCCTTGATCGCCACCAGGTACTTCCTGATCGCATCGATCGTCTCTTGAGGCAGGTACAACTTCTGTCGGTCATCGGGCGGGATCGCCGCGATCTCCTCCGGCGAGAGATCGGGATGGTTCGTCGCCACCGCCTCGTCTCCCGCCAACACCTTCATCCACGCGATGCGCCGCTTGCCTCCGTACGCCTTCTCCACCGCTGCGTCGACCACCTTGAGCATCACTGGGGTGATGTCCTGCCCGATCCCGTCGCCCCGGATGTACGGGATGATCGGTCGGTCCGGCACGTTGAGCCTACCCGCGGTGATCGTGATCGGAGAACCCTCTGGTTGTTCGGCCATCTGTCAGCCTCCTCCTTGTATTGAAAGTTTGTTTTAAATCTCCTGCGCCTGTACTGCTTCGCTGATCTTTCGCGCCACTTCGACGACAACTCGCACTATCTGCTCCTTGTTCCGCCCCTGCAGTCGCTGTTTTGGGGCAGCGACGCTGATCCCGGCGATGATCCCCCCGCTGCGATCCAGGATCGGAGCCCCGATCCCGTACGTCCCTTCCGTCACCTCCCCGTCGCTCTCGGCATATCCCTGCGCCCGGATCCGAGCCAGCTCTTCCCGCATTTGCTTCGGATCGGTGATCGTCGTGGCGGTGAACCGGGGGAGCCCCTGGGTGCGGATGATCCGTGCTTGCTCCTGCGAGGGGAGGTAGGCGAGGAGGATCTTGCCCGACGCGCCGGCGTGGAGGGGAAAGATCTCTCCCCGGTCGTGCGAAACGCGCAACGTATGCGTGCCCTCGACCTTTTCCAGGCATACCCCCCGATCGTTTCGCAACGCGGAGAGGATCACCGTTTCACCATAATCCCGTTGCAGTTCCTCCATGAACGGAAGCGCGATCTCCTGCACGCTGGAGCGCGCCACTCCGCGGGCAAGGACCAGGAGCCCTTCCCCAAGGCGGTAGATGCCGGGGTGGCTATCCTCAGCGATGAGTCGGTGTTTCTTCAGGGCGGTTAGGTAGCGATAAACGGTGCTCTTCGGGATTCCAAGGCGGGCGGAGATGTCATCGACGCTCAACCGTGGCGCCGCTTCTGTGAACAAGTTCAGTATCTGCACGCACTTTTCAAGCGTGCTCAGCGTACTCATCCTCTCCGCCTGTTTCTCATATTGTGAGAATCAATTCTCACGATGTGGATAGGATAGCATGGATCGGCGAGGCGGTCAAGTCGCGCTTGAACTAAAGCGGGATTTTCACTACCGTCTTGGCCAGAGAGCGCACCTCTGATCACGGGAAGGAGAACCGGTGACGATCACGAAGGATTTGATGTATCACAAATTTCGTGCGTACGGATTTTTGAAGAACCTGAGGTTCTTCGATCCGTTCATCATCCTGTTCTTCCGCGAGATGGGACTATCCTACCTGGAGATCGGGGCACTGTTTTCGGTGCGGGAGATCGCGACAAACGTCCTCGAGATCCCGACCGGAGTGGTCGCCGACGCCTACGGGAGGCGCAAGTCGATGCTCGCCGCCTTCGGGGCTTACCTCGTCTCGTTCGCCATCTTCTACTTATTTCCCAGCTTCTCCGTATACGTCCTGGCGATGGTTCTATTCGCGTTCGGGGAGGCATTCCGCTCCGGGACCCACAAGGCGATGATCCTCGAGTACCTGCGGCTGAAAGGGATGGAGGAACAGCGCGTCGAGTACTACGGCCACACCCGCGCCGCATCCCAGTTCGGTTCGGCAGTGGGAGCGCTGATCGCCGCTGGGTTGGTATTTCACTCCGGAAGCTACCGGATCGTGTTCCTCGCCTCGATCGTCCCGTATCTCCTCGAGCTGATCCTGATGGCCTCCTACCCCAAAGCACTCGACGGGGAGTTGGTCCCGGTGGAGGGAGGGTGGTGGCAGCGGCTCCTGCGACGAATCGCGGCAACGGGACGGGAATCGATCCGAATGCTGCACCGCGGGGAGCTGCTGCGCGGGCTGATCAGCGGAGCGGGGTTCGACGCGATGTTTAAGGCGACCAAGGATTACCTGCAGCCGATCCTGCAGTCCCAGGCAATCGCTCTTCCGATACTGATCTCCCTCGCCGTGGAGAAGCGAACAGCGCTCATCGTCGGGGGACTCTATTTCTTCATCTACCTCGGAACGAGCTACGCCGCCGCCCACGCCGGAGCGCTGGAACGGAGAGTACGCTCCCTCCCGCGGGCGGCGAACGGACTCTATCTCATGGGGACAGGGCTACTCCTCGGGGCCGGATTGTCCACCTGGGGTGGGGTACGGTGGGTTGCGATCGGAGCTTATCTCGGCCTCTACATCCTCCAGAACCTGCGCCGCCCGATCCTCGTCGGGTACCTATCCGCCTTGATCCCGTCGCGAACGATGGCCACCGGGCTCTCCGTCGAATCGCAGTTGCGCACCCTGCTCACTGCCGCACTCGCTCCCCTTGTCGGGTTCCTCGCCGATCGAATCGGGGTCGGGTTAGGGATCGGGGCGATCGGGTTCCTCGGCCTCCTCTTCGCTCCGGTGTTGTTGCTCGGCCCACAGCGTTACCATAGGGGATGAAACCGAACGCGTATCCCGGGGTAGATTAGAATGAACATATAGCGAGAAAGGAGGAAGGACTTGAAGCGTTGGATACCCGTCGTAGCCGCTTTTGTCCTCTTGTTTTCCGTCTTCATTGCGACAGCACAACCCGACCTTGTCGTCACCGCGATCGATCTCACCCCGCCTTCCCCGGTCGCCGGGGACGAGGTGACGATCACCGCCACGGTGGAGAACGTGGGAACAGATCCAGCCGGGAGGCAGTTCTCCGTCCGGATCTTGATCGATGACTTTCCCGTCACCACCCCATCCATACCACGGCTCGGGCCGGGGGAGGCCCGCACGGTATCCGCTACCTGGACCGCTGAGGTCGGTATGCATACGATAACCGTGGTGGCGGACCAGCCGTTCGATCGGATTCAGGAAGGGAACGAACGGAACAACACCCTCGTTGCCACTGTATCCGTTCCGGTGAGCCCGGAC
>JAGGSO010000114.1 GCA_021159055.1 Candidatus Bipolaricaulota bacterium
AGCATGTAGATCGGATGATCCTTGGTCCCGATTTGCTGCCCGAACCCCACAGCGACGATGGAACCGAGCAGGAGCACTGCGGCCACCGTCACCACCAACCACCTTAGATTACGGTTATGCATACTGCACCCCCCTTGTTGGTTTGGTAGCTTTATCATAGACATTGGCACAGGCCAAGTCAACTTTTACTCCCGTTTATACGGCTCGCCAAGCGCCTTGGGGAATCGAACCCGCCCGATCACCCCGGCGACGACGAGGAGCGTCACCACGTACGGGATCATCGCCACGAACTGCCACGGGATCGCCTTCGACCCAGCGAGGTTCTGAATCCAAGTGGCGAGGCTCTCGAAGAACCCGAAGATGAACCCACCGAGCAGGGCCAAAAGCGGATTCAATCCGCTGAACACGACGGTAGCGAGCGCGATGAACCCGCGGCCGGCAGAGATCCCCTTGGTCACCGATCCGATCCAGGAGACGCTGATGTACGCTCCAGCGAGTCCGGCCAGGACTCCCCCGAACGTGGTGGCGAGGAGCCGGGTTAAGTTGACGTTTATTCCGGCGACGTCCGCCGCCTCTGGATTCTCTCCCACCGCTTTCAGGATCAGCCCGGCGCGGGTTCGGTTAAGGAACCAGTGCACCAAGAACGGGATGACAAGGGCGACGAAGATGATCGGGCTCAGTGTCCCCACCGGAGTGTGGATCGCAGCGAGGCGGGATTCCGCCGGCACGGCGTGGAACCCAGGCGCCCCAAGGACGATCAGTCCGAACGCCACGAATCCCATGGCGAACAGGTTTATTCCGATCCCGGTGATCATCTGGGTCCCCTTCCAGTAGGTGTTGATCACCG
Organism: Candidatus Bipolaricaulota bacterium; assembly: GCA_021159055.1. Taxonomy (NCBI): domain Bacteria; phylum Candidatus Bipolaricaulota; species Candidatus Bipolaricaulota bacterium. Next base: position 848 of record JAGGSO010000114.1, read on the forward strand.
AGAAGAGGAGTCCCACAAGCGCTCCCGTCCCCATCCCCACCAGTAACCCGACGGTGGGACCGGCGCTCTCCGCCCCGAGGGCACCGGTGAACGCCGACAGGAGCAAGATCCCTTCCAGACCGATGTTGAACAACCCGCCCGTCTCTCCCACTACCTCCCCGACAGCGGTGAGGGTGATCGGGACCATCGCATGCAGCGAGATAAACAGGATTCCCCAGAAATAAGTCATGTGGCCTCCCTCCGCAAGATCTTTTGAACCCCGCGGCGTATGATCCGGAATATTCGTACCAATTCGGGGATTGACATCGTCAGTACGATTACCCCTTCCACAACCCGTACCATCTCAAGCGGAACTCCAGCGGTGATCTGCATCGTGCGGCCGCCGGCGGTGAGGCCACCGAAGAATACTGCCGCAATCAGTAGGCGGTGAGGCCGCCGAAGAATACTGCCGCAATCAGTATCCCGATCGGGTGATTCCTCCCCACCATCGCCACCGCCATCCCGTCGAACCCGGCGTTGGCGATCTGGGGGAGACCGCTGATCACCGCGTAGGTGGGGGGGTTCCCCATGACGATCGTTGCGCCGGCGAGCCCGGCACCAAACCCTCCGAGAATGAAGGAGAGGAGCATCGTCCGTTTGCTCTTTATCCCGCCGTACTTGGCGGCGGTGGGGTTCAGACCGGCGGCGCGGACCTCGTACCCGGTAGCCGTGTGCCACAGGAGGAAGTAGATAACCAGCGCGAACGCTACTGCGGCGAAGACGGAGTAGGAAAGGTCGGTCCCCCGGATGAGGATCGGGAATCGCGCACTCGGAGGAACGGCGATCGTCCGCTGTCCCCGGAGCGGATCGACAAGGACGTTCGCCACCAGGTAGAATGCGAGGAAGTGCCCGATCCAGTTGAACATGATCGTGGAGATGACTTCACTGACACCGCGCGTGATCTTCAAGATCGCAGGGATCAGGCTCCACGCTGCTCCGGCGAGCATGGCAAAGATCAGCCCGACGATGAGGTGCAGGCCAGGGGGGAGGGTGAAGTATCCGACCGTGACCGCGGCGAGCGCTCCCATGTACACCTGTCCCTCTGCCCCGATGTTGAACATCCCTGCCCGGACGCCGATGGAGAACGTGAGGGCGGTGAGGACGAGGGGTACCCCGCGGGCGATCGAACTGGCGATCCCGTACGAGTCACCGTATGCACCGCGGAACAGGGCCCAGTACGCCTTCCACGGGTTATACCCCCAGATGTACATCAGGATCGCCCCGACGATCAGGCCGAGGAGCCCGGCGAGGACCGATTCGAGTGCCGGGTTCAGCCCGGTGAGGGTGCGGGTAATAAGCTTGCGGTTCGGTTCGTTCACACTCCCTCCTTCGCCATTCCGCCCATCAGCATTCCGATTGTCTCCCGATCGAGCTCGTCCGGCGCCGCCACCGTCATGAATCGCCCCTCGTACATGATCGCCATCCGATCGGCCAGGGCGAGGACCTCGTCGAGGTCAGCGGAGACGAGGAGGATCGCCCTCCCGTTGTTGCGCATCTCGACGAGCAGATCGCGGATGTACTTCGCCGCCCCGATATCCAGCCCGCGCGTCGGTTGGGAAGCGACGATGATCTTCGGATCCTTCGCGAGCTCCCGCCCCACGATCAGCTTCTGCTGGTTCCCTCCGGAGAGGCTCTTCGCCGGAGCGCTCGGGCCGGTCGCCTGAATGTCGAACCGCTCGATCAGTTTCCGGACGTGTTGATTGATCTTTCCCCAGCGCAAGAACGACAGCGGTCCGCTGAACTCCTTCCACCGATGCACCCCGAGGATCGCGTTCTCCGCCAACGTGAACGGGAGGACGAGCCCGAGCCGCCAGCGATCCTCCGGGATGTGCGCCACTCCAAGCCGGTAGATCTCCCGTGGGTCCTTCCCGGTGATCTCCACTCCGCTGATCGTCGCGCGTCCGCTTATGACGGGACGGAGTCCGGTTATCGCTTCAACGAGCTCGGTCTGGCCGTTCCCCTCCACTCCAGCGATCCCGAATATCTCCCCGGAGTAGACGTCGAACGAGAGGTCGTTAACCGCGATCTCCTTGGTATCTCCCTGTACGGTCAGCCCCTCCACATGTAGGATCCCTTCTCCTTCCCGCTTCGGCGTTGCTTTCTTCTCCTCGCGACGGCGGGGGAGGGATTCCGCGCTCAGTTCCACCGCGCTCTCCTCTTCCTCGATCTTCTCCCCGACCATCAGCCGGGCGAGCTGGGCCGGAGTCGCCTGGGAGGTGGGGAGATCTCCGACCAGCTCACCGTGGCGGAGGACGACGATCCGGTCGGTTATCGAACTGACTTCCTTCAACTTGTGTGTGATCAGGATGATCGATTTACCTTCCTCCCGCAGGCGGTGGAGGAAGGAGAAGAGCTCATCAACCTCCAACGGGGTAAGGACCGCCGTTGGCTCGTCGAGGATCAACAGATCGACGTTGCGGGAGAGGACCTTCAAGATCTCCACTCGTTGCTGTTCACCGACGGCGAGTTTCTCCACCGGGATGTCGAGGGGAACGCGCAGTCCGCTTTCCTCCATCAACTCTTCCAGCTTTTTCTTCGTCTCTTCTAGATTGAGCAGGGCGAACGGGCGCTCGTGGCTCAGGGCAACGTTCTCCGCTGCGGTGAACGGGCCGACGAGGGCGAACTGCTGATGAACCATCCCGATCCCGAATTCAAGCGCCTCGCGTGGACTGGAGAAGCGAACCGGCCCCCGCGGGGAGACGACACGCCCCTCGGTTGGAGGGAGGAGACCGGAGAGGATCTTGGTCAAGGTAGTCTTTCCCGCTCCGTTTTCGCCGAGCAGCCCGAGGATCTCCTGCGGGTGGATCTCGAGATCGACCTTCTTTAACGCGACCGTCCCATCGGAGTAGACTTTTGTGATCCCTTCAGCGCGGAGGAAGTATTCGGGAGATTTTTCAGGGCTTGTCGATTTCTCGTTCATCCAAGCTCCCTATGATCGTCAAAGGGCGGGAGAGGGAGCTCTCCCCCTCCCGCCCGGTTTTTAGGTCAGCCTTGTGTCGACCAACTACCGCTCCAATGGGTACTGGGCACGGACCGCGAGCATCTGATCGCGCGTGTCAGCGGTCGGGACCTGGATCGAACCATCGAGGATCCCGGCCTTGAGCTCGTCGATCGCTTCCCAAATCCAGTAAGGGATAGCGGCCCGGTTCGACGCCCAGTTGGCGATGATCTGATACGTGTCGGACGCCTTGATCGCGCCGGCCTTGATTCCGAAGTCCATGAAATCGAGAAGTTCCTTGATTCCGCTGATTCCCACCCCGCCTTCCTTCAGGCCAAGGCTGTGGACTCCGCCCTTGAACGTGCCGTCGACCACGGATTGGACCGCGTCGTAGCAAGCGATGTCCACGCGCTTCATCCCGCTGGCGAGGGTATATTTGGCGTTGCCCATCCAATCCTGATCCGAGTCTACCCCGAAGTAGAACGGAGGGCCGCTCTCGGTCCCCATCGCCTTGTGCTTTTCGGTGATCGCCTCCAGGTCACCGATCCCGAGCGGACCAGCGACGTTGTACACCGCAACCGCACCCTGGGCGAGCTGGGCCTCGGTTGCCGCTTTACCCTTGGCCACGTCGTCGAACGTCCCAGTGTAGGTGTAGAGAAGCCCGACGTTCGGCTTGGCCGCTAATCCCTCGTGCTCCTTGTACTTGTTGAGTCCCCAGTCGATCCCGAACCGATAACCCGCCTCGAAGTGGTAGAGGACCGGGATCTCGATCCCGAGAACCGTCCCAACGTAATCGTAGCCGTAATAGGCGGCGATCATCCCGCCGAGAGCGCCGACCAACGCGGACATCTCATTCTCGCGGAAGACGATGGACATCACGTTCGGCTGATCGACGACCGAGTCGATGATCGCGAACTTCTGGTCAGGGAACTCCTGCGCCGCCTGATTGAGCGCATCCCCGAGGAGGAACCCGACGCAGATGATCAGGTCGAAGTCGCCGCTCCGGGCCAGGTTGCGGATGTTCGGCAGGTAGTCAGCCGCAGTAGCGCTCTGCACTTCCACCATCTGAAGTCCGAAATCTTTCGCCGCTTGGTCCGTCCCCTTGAATCCCATGTCGTTGAACGATAGGTCGCCCCGTCCCCCGACGTCGAGCACGATCCCTATTTTCCCTTTTCCCAATCCGGTCAGAGTAACCAGGGACAGGCCCAGCACCACGAGCGTTAGCAGAATCAACGCTTTTTTCAACTCCTACCTCCTTTTGCCTCTCTTGCTGCCCGTCGAGAAGCTCGACGGCCCTCTTTTATCCATTCTAGCAGAAAGCCGGATGGTTGTAAACAAAATCGGTAAGGCTGCAAAGCTGGTTGCGCGCTTGTGAGAGGAGTCATAGAATGGTCCCATGCGAACGGCGATGATACTCCTCGGACTCATCTGTCTCCTCCCCGTGTCCGCGGTATCCTCCCCGGCCACGCTCGGGGGTGGATTCGCCGATGCGTACACCGCGTTCGCGCCCCTGTACGGCTTCTACCGCTCCTACGCTGACCACTTGTTTTACGGAACCGAGGTGGAGGTTCCGCCTGGGATCGAAGACACCTGCCAGAGCTTCTCCTCCACATTGGGCGACCTTCAACTCGAGCTGATCATCCAGACGGGGAGCGCTGCGGCCCTCACCTATGTCACCCACCTGCGTCAGTCCCTCGTTTCGTTCTGCTCGACCTACGAAGGAGTCTTGGAAACGGTGGAGGGGACGGCGAAGCCCGACCCGAAATTCCTCGCCCAAGCGGCGGACGCCGGGTTCTTCGCCGCGATCTCCAATTTGAACAAGCTGATGGAAAACGCGTTTAACAATGCCATCGACTCCCTCCCGCCCGGGGATCCCCAATGGGAGTTCGCGGCTGCGTTCGTCTGCCGCACCATAATCGATCAGCCGCGGATCACCCACATCGACCCCACGTTGGGGAAGGTACTCCTCGGCTCGGACGAGACCCCGCCGCCGCCCCGGTGGATCCCCGATCGGATCATGGAAGCGATGCACGCGCTTTCTGCTTACTCCGGAAGCGACGTCCCTGCCGCCGAGGTGGATACGGTACGGAAGCTCGCCGAGGAGATCTATTCATTCCTAGTCGGAAAATAAAAAGCGCGCCTGGATTGCTCCAAGCGCGCCTGTCGCTATGCGAAAGCTTGCTTAACTCACGAAATTACGGTGACGTCCTGTGCCTGCAGGCCCTTCTGGCCCTGGCCGATCGTGAACTCCACCCGTTGACCTTCTTCCAACGAACGGTACCCCTCACCGCGGATGGCGGTGAAGTGCACGAACACGTCCTCACCGTCCTCGCGGGAGATGAAGCCGAAGCCCTTGCCGTCGTTGAACCACTTGACTGTTCCGGTCTGGCGCTCTGCCATGGGTGTTACCTCCTTCTTGCTGGGTGTTTCATCGAGACAGAGCGTTTTGCACTCGAAGAGACTTCTAGTTGAAACGACTGCACGACTGCCAACAACAAATAGAATGCTAACCGATCGCCACTCGATTGTCAAGTAAAAATCCGCGGAGTTTCATAAATCGGAAGAAAAACAGCTCAGGAAGCCCCTTTGATCACTTCGTACCCGGCTCGCGCCGCACCGCATTCGCTCCTGAGGAGCTCGGCGTAGCGGGCGGCCCACATGGTGAGCCTCTCCACCGGCTCGTCCATCGGAGCGTACAGCACGGCGATGACATTCCGGGTCGCGGTCGTGATCTTGGTCTCCATCGCGTCTTTGACCGGGTTCCCGCACGGGGTCCATCCGGCCTCGGTTTGGCGACAGACGAGGAGGAGGTCCTCGAGGTCGATCTCCTGACCGGACCGGTTGAACACGTATCTCTCCCCCGGCAGGCCGCGGCGCAGGAGGAGCCGGCGTCCGGTGATATCGGAGTCGAAGATCGAGCCGGGAAGGCCGGAGGCGAGACTGATCGCGTTGTTCACATCGACCGGACAGTTGACGAGGGGGAACTCTCCCTGCAGGGCGGCACGGAGGAGGAACTCGCTCGCCGGCTTTCCTCGCCCGCTCGGGCGGTACTTTCCGTACCTGAGCATCCGCCGCACCCGTCGTCGCAGCTCCGCTGGGATCGCGTCCTCGCCCCGATCCCGCGCCGTCTCGATGACTTCTCTGAGGAACGAAGGGACGGCCGCGGTCGGCCGCGGCGGCGCGATCTCCTCCGCCCAGATCAGGGCGGGGAGGACCGGGAGGTCCCCGTCGAGTTCAAGCAGGTATTCCATTATTCCCTCCTTATTTCTGCGAGCGGACGGGCGATTAGATCATACCCTTCGGCCCCGACGATCTCCGCTTCTACGAACTCCCCTGTCCGCAGTCCGTCTCCGAGCACGTACGTGACCGGATCGACGTCCGGAGCCTGGCGCGCGGTTCGCCCGACCCAAGTTTTTTCGTCCAGTCGTGCATCGATCAGCACCTCAACCCGCTCTCCAATCCGAGCCTTGTTTCGCGCGAACACGATCTCCTGCTGGGCGAGCATCAGGTCCCGCACCCGGCGAGACTTCGCGCGTGCGGATACCTGGTCAGGCATCAGCGCTGCCGGGGTCCCCTCCTCGGGCGAATAGGGAAAGACGCCCAGGTGCTCGAATCGAAGCTCCCGCACAAGGCGGAGGAGCTCGTTGAACTGGGCGCGGGTCTCGCCGGGGAATCCCACGATGAACGTCGTACGGATCGCGATCCCCGGGACGCTGGCCCGCAGCCGGGCGACCAGCTCAAGCGCCGCCGCCTGCGTCATCCTCCGCCCCATCCGCCGCAGGATGTCGTCGTCCAGGTGTTGGAGAGGGAGGTCGACGTACGGAACGAGCTTCGGGATGGTGCGATACGCCGCGATAAGGCCGGACGGAAAGTGAGCCGGATGGGTGTAGAGGAGCCTGAGCCAGCGGATTCCCGCGATCTCCGCGAGCCGGGCGAGGAGGTCGTGGATGCGGACGTTGCCGGGGAGGTCGGTCCCGTAGAGGGTGGTGTCCTGAGCGATCACGACGAGCTCCTTGACCCCGGATGTCGCAAGCTCCTGCGCCTCGCGCACGATCTCCTCCGGCGGGCGGCTCCGGTACGGCCCGCGGATCAGCGGGATCGTGCAGTAGGTGCAGCCGTTGCTGCACCCCTCGGAGATCTTGAGGTAGGCGGTGTGGGGCGGGGTCAACAGAAGGCGTCCGGTCTCCGGCACCGGCCTGAGCCCGCACGCAGCGACGATCGCATCGTCCTGATTGAGTCCGAAGACGGCATCTGCTTCAGGAATGCCTTCCCGCAGCTCGGGCCCGTAACGCTGCGCCAGGCAGCCCATCACGATCAGGCGCTTGCTCGGATCGGCCTCCTTGTAGCGGGCGAGCTCGAGGATCGTCTCGATCGACTCCTGCTTTGCCGGAGCGATGAACCCACATGTATTGACGATCAGCACGTCCGCCTCCTCGGGCGGGGCTCCGACGATCGCTCCTGCCCGCGCGAGTCGGGCGAGGAGGCGTTCCGAGTCGATCAGGTTCTTGGCGCAGCCGAGGCTCGTCAGGTGGATGACCGGTCGTTTCTTCATGGTGAGATGATACGCTCTTGCCTCCCGGGGGCAAACCATCTTGCAAGCTGGGTGCGGTTGATGAAATCGCTGAAGGATCGGACCGCGGTGGGGACCGGGGTTCCCGCTCGGTTCTGTTCTGCTTGTCTTGTCGAACAGGGCAGTGGTAGAATCGTTCCATGTTTAAGAGCAAACTCCTTGTTTTCTTCTGTGCTTTCGTCCTTGCGGGATTCCTCACCGCCTACGGGGATGATCCCATTGCTCAGGGCAATGTCGCGTTCGCGGAGCGATTCGACCAACAGAAGATGCGCCTTGCCATATCTTTGTACGAAGCCGCCCTCGCTGTGGTTCCAGTCCAATCGCAGGCGTTCGTCCTCGACCGGCTCTCCCAGTGCTATTACGAGCTTTCGACGTTCAGCCCGGGCAACACCGATGAGGACAAGAAGCTGTTCGAACGAGGAAAGGAGTATGGCCTGCGCAGCCTCCGTCTCAATCCCGAGTTTGCCCGGCTGGAGAAAGACGACTTTGCAACGGCTGTAGGCTGTGTAACCGATCCGGCGGCGCTACTGTGGACGGCGAACAACTGGGGCGCGTTGTTCCACTACAATCCCCTCCAAGGGATGGTAGATGCGGGCAAGGTGAAAGCCCTCTATGAGCGTGGGATCGAGGTCGATGAGACATACTGGGGCGCCAGCTTTCACAACGCGCTCGGGGCGATGCTCGTCACCCTACCGCCGTTCCTCGGCGGTGATCTGAAACAGGGCAGGGCCCATCTCGAGCGGGCGATCGCTCTCGCTCCGGATTACCTGGAGAATCATGTCGTGTACGCCCAGTACTGGGGATTCACCTACGATCTCTTCGGTAAGGTAAATGGAATCAGGGATCGGGCCTTGATCGAACGCGAGCTTCAGTTCGTCATCTCCGCACCGATCGGAAACTGGCCGTTCTGGAACCGCGAAGCGAAGAAGGAGGCGCAGATCCTGCTTGCGAGGGAGAAAGAGCTCCTTCATTAAGCGCGGCGATATGACAGACCGCTTGACTTGACATATCCTCAGGGCTGACCAAAAAGGAGGGATTACATGGGAGAAAGACGCTTAATCGGCGTTGGTGCAGCGTTCTTAATCAGTGTAGCCCTGATCCAGGGCCTGGTTTTCGGCGCAGCCATCGTCCCTTCCTACCAGATCCAGGTTCGATTGGATACACAAGGGCACATGCTCCTCGGGGAGGAGAGCATCTCGTTCACGAACGATACCGGCAAGACCTTGAACAGGCTGTATCTCCATCTCTACCCCAACCGGTTCATGGACGATGCGAGCATCTATGCACGGGAAAAGGGGATAGATAACTATGATTCGATATTCCCCGCTGGCCCGGACAGCGGGTATACGTTCATCGAGGAGCTTGAGCTAGACGGTGTGTCCCATGATTACACGGTCGACGATACGATCATGCGGATCGACCTGAAAAAGTCGTTTCCGCCCGGTGCCACCATCGAGATCTACATCAAGTTCCGCGTGAAGATCCCGGATGCTATCTTGCGGTTCGGCCATGACAGAGGGAACTACTACATCTCCTGGTGGTATCCGCGCCTGGCGGCCTACGATGAGGAGGGCTGGCACCCCTATCAAGCGCACGGAACCAGTCCGGATGAACCCTACGACAACTTCGCTAAGTATCAGGTAGGAATCACCGTCCCGCAGGGGATGGCCGTCGGAGCGACCGGCGTTCGAGAGAGCGTTGCCCAAAACCCCGATGACACGAAGACCTTGACCTACACCGCGGAGAACGTCCACGACTTCGCCTGGGTCGCCGATCAGCGCTACAAAGTCCAAACCGCTTCCTGGAACGGGATCACCATCCGCTCCCTCTACTTTCCGGAGGATGCCGCGGCCGGGAAGCGTGCCGCTCAGTATGCCAAGGATGCCCTTGCCTACTTCAGCGAGTGCTACGGGAAGTACCCCTACAAGGACTTCACCGTCGCCGAGACCCGGATGAGTGGGGGAGCGATGGAGTATCCCCAGCTCATCATGATGAGCTACCAGTTTTATCGGTTGCCAAACTTCCTGACTCTCTTTGACGAGGTGATCGCCCACGAGACCTCGCACCAGTGGTTCTACGGGATGCTGATGAACGACCAGACGAACGAGGCGTGGCTGGATGAGGGCTTCGCCACCTTCTCCGAGGTGAGCTATATCGAGCACAAATACGGAAAGAAGGGGAACCTGCTCGACTTAAATGAGATAAAGAAAATCCCGATCATCGGTCCGATCGCAGCGGGGGGTAAATCGGTAAGCCACATCCCCGATTCCAGAGCCCAGATGGTCACAGAGCCGTATTTGACGGCGGCGCGATTAGGGACGGAGGCACCGCTCCTCACCCCGCGGGATGAGATCGAGCCAGGAAAACAACCGCTCGTCTACCAACGAGGAGCACTTACGTTGTTCGCGTTAAAGTATCTAGTAGGAGAAGAGATATTCGATAAGATCATCAAAACATACGTGGCCCGCTACCAGTTCAAGCACGTCACCACCGACGATTTCATCAGGGTGGCCGAGGAGATAAGCGGCCAGGAGCTGGGATGGTTCTTCGAGGAGTGGCTCCGCTCGACCAAACACCTGGACTACGCTCTTGAAGGTGTGACCACCCACCAGATTGGCGATGAGTTCATCACCCGGGTGGCCATCCGGGACGACGGTGGGCTGCGGATGCCGGTCGAAGTCCGGGCGAGCCTGAAGGATGGAAAGAAGGTCACCAAGCGATTTGCGCCGCTCGACCGCCGGGGGACGCTCGAATTTGTCACTGAGCAGCCGGTCGAATCGGTGGTGATCGACCCGGAGGGGCTCCTCCCCGACATCAACCCCGCGAACAACCGGCTCAGTCCCCCGCTCAACATCTCACCGCTGGTGAAGCCGGGGACACAGAAAGGGGATGGCCTCGTCGTGGGGATAAGCTTTTCCGCTCCCGACACCCGCATCGCTGGCGACCTCGGCTATGCTACGGGAATCCAGAGGCCATAAGCTTCTCCACTCCCGACGCCCGCATCGCTGGCGACCTCGGCTATGCCACGAGAATCCAGAGGCCTGTTTACTCCTTAAGCTTTACCTCCTCTCCGTGGATCGAGGCAGGGAGGTTGGCCAAGAAGGGGAGCGGGCTGAGCTTGGGGCTCAATCTGAGCGACGATGGTCACATCCGCTTTGCTGAGGCGAGCGGCGCGTATCACTTCTCCGTTTGGTCACCCGATCTCACCAAGTGGTTCAACGCCCTGGAGGCCCGGCCGTTCTACAAGGAGCTCTACGACACGAGCGGTGATAGCGGCATCGTAAGCGGGATAGCTCTCAACGACAAGCTTAGCATCCAGAGCAAACAGGGCAAAGAAG
>JAGGSO010000115.1 GCA_021159055.1 Candidatus Bipolaricaulota bacterium
ATTTGGCAGTGCTTAGTGCCATAATCCAGTTCTATTCCAGCATCGTTCCAACCTGATCCACTGTTTTGCACCGTTAAACCACAGATATCTATCCAATCAACAGTTATATGTACAACATCTCCGCTTCCACCACCATCAATAATTGTTGTATCTTTGTTTTCGCCAATTAGATTTATGGATCTGCCTATAAATACATTTTCATAATACGTTCCATTGAAAACATACACTGTATCTCCATCACTTGCATTATCTACTGCATCCTGAATTTTCGTGTAGTTATTTGGCCCACTTCCTCCCACATATAAAGTGTTTCCACCACTTCCTCCTGCCTTTACATCTTTTACATCATCATTCAAAACAATTCCGGCACCTGCCAAAAATACGAAAGCAACAAACATTGCTATTACTGCTTTTGTTGTTTTTCCATGCATATTATTGCCTCACCATATGAATAAAAAATCCATTCAAAAACTTTATGTATGGCAAAATTGCAAATTGCCAACAATAAATGAGCCCATACACTAAAAATAAGGAAATTACATCTTCAGATTTATGGCTCGTACGGATTGAATGCTGGGTCTCCGTAAAGAATGCGGACATACTTTGTGGGCGGTTCATCGGCTATCTTTGATTCCAGCAGCGCCTCGCCGATGCTTGTATTATTCATTATCATGCTGTTCTCCATTATCTCAAGCTCCGCCTCCTGCCCCGTCTCCCTTGTTGCTCCCACGAAAGCTGCAGCCCCTGCATGAATGAATGCCATTCCTATGTTTTCTTCAAGAGGAATGCCGTCTATCCTGCCCATCAAACATGCGGCGCTGAGGACAACGGAAGGCTGGAGTACATAATTTTTAACATGGCTGGCATCCACCTCCTTGGAGTATGAATTTATGCCGTATATGTTCGAAAACATCCAGTACCAGTCGCCATGCCCTTCATATTCAACATAATTTGCATCAAACGCATTCGATTTCTCCAGCATGGGACGACTGTTCCTCAAATCTCCGAAAATCCTCGTGGAGAAGCCGTACTGAGATGCGACCTTTGAATAAGGAATCTGATGGAAAATGCCTGCCGTCTCTCCAAAACCCTCGCCAAATATGAAGGTGAAGTTCTTCATCCATTCCCCGTGGCAAATTTCGTCATAAAATATGCTCCTGCTCATAAGCAATGAGGTGTCGATATCATCCATTCCCAGCACTCTGCCTGCTGCAACGCTGAAATTCATGAAATAAGGATTGTCAGAAGGCAGACCAAAGCCCACGTATTCGTCCACCATGCTCCCGTTGTAGTAATACATTGGAATCATGTTTGTATCGCCCACAACAGCCACCCATTTTATATTGTCATTCATACAACTCGCAATTTTCCCCACCGTTTTGTTGACCTGCATGTTGACATATTTTTGCAGGACAGCGTTGTTCCAGGCGCCTCCTGCCGTGCCGTCTGCAATGTCTGCATATTCCTCGCCCGTTATCTCATTCTGGGCAGAGACAACCATGCCGTCGTGGTATGCTGCTATATAGGGCGCAAGTTTTGAGATTGGAACGAGGGGCAGGTGAGGTGACGCAAGCTTCTGCACCTCGACTGTGACGTTGAAAGAGGCATCGACATAAGAAAAGCCCCGCAGAGAGAAAAATCCGCCTTTAAAGCCGTGATAGAGTTTCACTGAAAGGGTATAATCCCCGCTGTCATTTACCGATAAGGCATCCATGTAGCATTTCTGCGGCTCGTATGCCTGGCTGAACGAATAGGTTACCATCTTGCCATGCCCGTCATATAAAACAGAGGATATTTCGTATGGAATGCTGTCAACTTCCGGCACATCCACAATAGCCCTTATCCTGCTTATACCATCAGGAACTGATATGCTGAATGTTGCCTCGTCGCTTCCGACAAGATTTATTTTTTGCGAGAGTATGGTGATTTGAATGTTTTTCATATGCCTTTCAAAGCTCATTTCCTGGCTTTCTGTTACTTCCGGCTTTAACGCATCGTCAGGATTTGTCACAGCCAGATAGCCCACATCCCTGATGTCTGATATGTAATCGTATATTTCCTCCTCACTTTTGAGATGCACATTTCCTATTGCAACGCTTCCTATGCCAATAACATTCTCCGCACCCAGTTTATCAATGGCAGAAATGATTTCGTCATCATTACCATCATATAGCAATATGGGCGCATCCGTATAGCATGCTATGGGAGTGGCTATCACCGAAAGGTTGTACTCATCCATGCTGCAGGGCATTACAACAACACTGCTGCTTTTTCCGAAAAATTCGGCAATTTTTAATGACACTGCTACCGCGTCCCCTAAAAATTCCCGGCAGGGAAGGGCGGCATCAACATGCCTTCCCACCACAATTAGCCCGTCAGCACCGTAATCGTCAATGAATTTCTGCTGCACCGCCAGGTCATCCTTAAACAGAAGCATCGGTACCTTTCCTTCATGAAAAGCAAGCGCCGTGGAAATGAGAGAAAGGAAAGCATCACCATCATAAACAAGAACGATTTCTTTTCCCATTGCCTCCGCCTCGCCCGCACCATTGCTAAAAGAAAAGTTGACTGCAAGAAGCATAACCGCTACCAGTATCGCCCATTTCTTCATTTTAAGAATTAATCGGCGAGGATATTTAAAAATTGGGATGGCGATAACCCAAAAAAATAAAATGGGCGGGGCATTTAGGGCTGTGCACTGGGCAGATGTTGTAGCGGAAAAATTGCTGGAGAAGGGCAAAAAGCATGTTCTTGCAACAGCCATAACCCCTTCGGGCCCAATCCACATAGGCAACATGAGGGAGGTGCTGACAACAGAAGCAGTCTACAGGGCTTTGAAGGATAAGGGCGGTGATGCAGAGTTGATATACATAGGCGATACTTTCGACGCCCTCCGTAAGGTCTATCCCTTCCTGCCAGAATCATATGAAAAATATGTTGGCATGCCTCTGTCCGACATACCATGCCCCTGCGGCGAGCATGAAAGTTATGCCCACCATTTTCTTTCTCCATTCCTGCAATCGCTCGATGAACTTGGGATAAAGCCCACGGTTTACCTCGCTCACGAGCTGTATCGAGAGGGGAAATACAACGAGGGAATAAAAGTAGCAATGGACAACGCGGGCAAGATACGCAAAATTCTGAGCGAGATTTCAAAGAGAGAGCTGCCGGAAACATGGATGCCCCTCAGTGTGAGATGCGATAAATGCGGAAAATTCACGTCCAATATAATATCATATGAATACCCCTTTGTTGATTATAAATGCAAATGCGGAAATGAAAGCAGGGCGGACATAAGAAAAGGAGGAACTGCAAAGCTTCCGTGGCGCGTCGACTGGCCAGCCCGCTGGAAGATTTTCGGCGTGACTTTCGAAGCATTCGGAAAAGACCATGCCGCTGCAGGCGGCTCCTGGGACACTGGCAGGGTGATATCCAGAGAAGTTTACAAATACGAGCCTCCAATGCCGCTGGTTTATGAGTTCATACATCTGAAAGGCAGAGGAGCGATGCACGGCTCGACAGGCACCGCCGTTGCAGCAGAGGACATGCTGAAGATGACGCCGCCTGAAGTGCTGCGCTTCCTGCTCATGAAACAGGAGCCTTCACGCCACATTGAATTCGATGCAGGGCTCGGATTGCTTGATTTGGTGGACGAATATGACAGATATGAACGCATTGTCTTCGGCAAGGAGGAAGCAAAGACAGGTATTAAGGATGCAGAGCGCATTTACGAGCTTTCACAGCCCCACGGCATAGTTGATAAAATGCCCCTGCAGGTGCCCTACCGCCATCTTGTGACGATTGTGCAGATAGCAGGAGGAAGATGGGATGAAATCAAAAAGATACTCGAAAGAAACGGAGAATTGGAAGGAATCGACGAATACGGAGAGCAGAAACTCAGGGAGAGGGTTGAGAAAGTCAGATACTGGCTCTCACATTTTGCTCCCGATATGGTAAAGTTCGAGGTAAAAGAAAAGTTGCCTGTGCCCACAACAGACGAGCAGAAAAAATTCTTTGCTACCCTGAAAAGAAAATTCGACGGCATAGAATGGAATGCCGAAGAAATTCACAAAGCGATATACGATGCTGCCGAGAAGGAAGGTGTGCCTGCAAAGATGGCATTCCAGTGGCTTTATGAAATAATTTTGGGGCAGAAAAAAGGACCCAGGGCCGGCTATTTCATCCATTCTCTGGGAAAAGAATTCATGATGAAAAGGCTGGATGAAGCCACCGCCAATCATCAAAAAATTTAGAAACATTTATAATGTGCAAGAACAATAATTTATTGGATCGGGATGGGAGAAGTAATTCAAATAATATGGGGATTAATTGCATTTGTGAGCGCATGGTTCTTATTCTGGATTCTGTATTACAGCACGGTCGGAAAAAACGAGCTGTGAATTTCGTACACTAATTTTCTTCATGCTTGACGGCAGCGCTAGCCCTATAAAAAGAGAGTTCGAAAAAGGAATTTTTCCATCAACGCTTTTTCTAAAAGGGTTGATTTTCTTAGAGCCTTTTCTTAGAAAGAAAAGCCTCGGAAAAGAACTGCTCTGGATTATAAGACCAAGTTT
>JAGGSO010000116.1 GCA_021159055.1 Candidatus Bipolaricaulota bacterium
CCTTATCCTTACTATTATCTTTATTATCTTTCATTTTAATCACTTATCTAAAAAGATAATGTAATATCCATATTTAAATATTATTATCAAAAAATTGTTGCTATTATCTAAAACCATGGGCATGAGTTGGTTTTTATGTATTTTCACTTCTTCAGCTTAACTTCAACCTCCATGAAGTCGTGGGCAACATACGATTCTGCAAAAACTTCCCTTGCCTCTTTCTCAAGAGGCTTTGCATCTCTGTAGCGAGGGCTTATATGCGTTAAATAAAGCTTTCCCACTCCTGCTTTCAATGCAATTTCAGCTGCCTGACGTGCGGTCGAATGGCCATACTCATTCGCTTTTTCTTCCAGGCTTGAGTCGGTTGTGGCATCATGGATAAGCACATCGCTACCTTTTGCAAATTCAATGAAGGCATCGTATGGCGCTGTGTCGCCCGAAATTGTTATTTTCCTGCCCGGGCGGGGCTTTCCCAAAACCATGTCTGGGGTTATTGTTTTTCCGTTCACTTCCACCTCCTTTCCTTTCTGAAGCTTCCCGAAGAGAGGCCCTTCAGGCACACCCAGCTCGAGTGCTTTTTTCTTGTTGAATCTTCCGGGGCGTTTGTCTTCCTCCAGAGAGTAGGAAAGAGCAGGCACATTGTGAAATGCATAGGTACACTTCACTTTATATCCGTCAAATTGGATCTCATCACCTCCCTCCATTTCATGGCCAATTATATCATAGGAAGGGGTGAAATATCCGAGGTGGAGGAGCTGATAAAGAAGTTTTTTCATTCCTCTTGGACCGTAAACATGCAACTCTTCCTTCCTGTCATTAAGCTGAAGTGTTTGAAACAGACCTGGCAGCCCCAGAAAATGGTCACCATGGAAATGAGTTATGAAAATTTTTGTTATCTGCATGTAGCTCAACGCCGATTTCTGAATTTGCCGTTGAGTGCCCTCGCCGCAATCGAAAAGCAGCACCTCCCCTCCGCGCTTGATTGCAGTGGCAGAAACATTTCTGTCGGAAGAGGGCCAGGAGCCGCCTGTTCCCAGGAAATAAATGTAAAGCTGCATAGATTGTGATACAGTAGGGGGTAAAAAATTTTGGGTATCGATGCCAAAAGCATAAAAGAGCAGAGCATATGCATTATTATGAAAGGGATGAGTTATGCAGATGCAGGCGTGAACATAGATGTTGAGGAGAAGGCTGTCTCTAACATACTCTCGGCAGTGGGTTACAAAAGCGATAAGGTGGAATTGAACGGGCATAAACTGGTGCTATGCACAGACGGAGTCGGCTCGAAAGTGATGGTGGCAAATGAGATGCGCAGGTGGGACACCGTTGGCATTGACTGCATGGCTATGAACGTTAACGATGCGCTGTGCATGGGAGCCAGACCTCTCGCATTCGTTGACTATCTTGCTATCGAAAAAACAGACCCGGCTATGGCAGAGGAAATAGGAAAAGGGCTGAAGAAAGGGGCCGACATTGCAGGTATTCCTATAATAGGCGGAGAGACTGCCACGCTGCCTGAAATAATAAAGGGTTTTGACCTTGCGGGAACATGCGTCGGGGTTGTCGAGCATGAGTTGCCCAAAAAAATTGTGCCCGGAGATATCATAATAGGGCTGAGGAGCAGCGGGTTGCACTCAAATGGCTACACCCTTGCAAGGAAAGTATTCGCCGAGAACGGCTATTCGTATCATGACACCATTCCCGAACTTGATGGGAGAATAGGTGATATTTTGCTCGTACCGACTCAGATTTATGTGAAGGAAATTCTGGAATTGATGAAGCATATAGATGTTAAGGGAATTGCGCACATAACAGGCAGCGGTTTGAGAAAGATGAAGCGTATGTCACATGATGTATGCTTTTCGCTGGACGAGCCGCTTGAACCCCAGAAAATATTCAGGGTCATGCAGGAACTCGGAAACATAACCGATGAGGAGATGTATCAGACGTTCAACATGGGAATGGGCATGGCAATAGTTGTGGGCGAGAAGGATACGGATGATGCGCTTTCCATTCTTAAAAAGCACTCCGAAGTCGATGTAAAAGTCGTAGGCTCGGTTAAGGAAGGAGAGGGTGTTGAGGTCCCGTCATTAGGGTTGAAATATTGAATCGGATGGCATTTCATACTGCTTAATACACTTTTTCCCTTTTGTCAATCTTGATAATTATAATTCTTTTGCCTGGCTTATCCACTTCGTACAGCACCCTGTAATTCCCAATCCTTATTCTGTAGATGTTATTTTCTCCTTTTAT
>JAGGSO010000117.1 GCA_021159055.1 Candidatus Bipolaricaulota bacterium
TCGGGCCGTGCCACTGCACCGGCGAGCGGGCGATCGCGATCCTCGCTGAGGAGTTCAAAGGCACATTCGTCCCAGTAAAAGCAGGGACCCGTATTCCGATCTAGTGGGTGTGACCTTCTGGCCTGTTCATCCCCGGGACGATACCGGTTCGGCACGCATTGTTCCTTCCGTTCGTGCGGGTTTTCCTTTTTCCTCTTGCACCTCCCCTTGCTCTGGCTGCGGGGCCGGGAGGCGGTAGAAGACAGCGATCGCCCCGCTTACCAACAAAGCGGCAACGAGCACGGTCGGACCGTAGCCAAGGTGATCGGCGGTTAGACCGCTTCCGATTCCGGCGATGATCGTCCCGAGTCCGGCGACCGCGTTGTACAACCCGAGGGCCTGTCCCCGGTTCTCCGGCTTGGCGAGGCGCGATGCGAGCGCCACTCCGGAGAGCTGGAAGAACGACCAGCTCGCGCCGAGGACGAGGAAGAACGCGATCAACAGCCACGTCGGAGGGACACCTTGGCTCAGGGTAAGGTAGATCCCCATCCCGAGGAACAGCCCGAACCGTGCGAGGAGCGATCGCATCTGGATCGCCCTGTTCCCGGACCGCTTGATCCGCTGCGACACGGACGGGTAGACGAACACGATCGCGGCGTTCATAACCACGAAGTAGCCGAAGACTAAGGATGACGGGAACCCGAACCGCTGCGCCAACAGGATCGGGAGAGGGACGAAGAAGAATCCAAACCCGGTGAACGCAAGCAGCGTCCCCCACAGGAAGATCTTCGTCTCGCGCCGCAATCCGCCCTCGCAGAACAGGAGTTCGGGGAGCCGGCGCGGGTTGAGGCGGTGGTACAAGTGGGCCGGCCGGAACCTCCCTGTCTCGATCAGGAAGTTGCCCAGAGCGACGATCATCCCGCGGAACCGGCGGCGGGTGAACCGCGGCTTCGTCCGGGGGACAAACCGCATCGCGAGGATGGCAGCCCCGGCCCCTCCGCCCGCGAGGACGAAGAACAGCGCCCGGATCGCCCCCTTCTCTCCGAGGAGCGATCCAGCGAGTCCCAGACCGGCGCTCCCCAGGATCAGCCCGGAGAGCCAGCCGAGGGCGACGATCTGGTTGAGGTGACCGATCCTTTCCTCCCACTCCGATCTCTCCCGATTCTCGATCACGATGAGCACGGTGATCGACGCGTTCGCCGCCCAGAAGAAGTTGAGGACCATGTTCCAAGTGAGAACCGTGCTGAACGCGTGCGAAAGCCCGATCCCGAGGAAGCTCAGGCTGAGCATCGCGTAGCTCAGGACGATGAACGGCTTGCGCCGCTCGGCAGCATCGGAGAGCCTCCCCCAGATCAGGCTCCCGATCACCCCGATCAGGCTGACCACGCTCGACAGGATCCCGACCGCTCCCACCGAACGACCAAGGACCTCGGCGATCATCAGCGGGATGAGGACGGACGAGGTCCCCATCACCAGGCTGGCCAGCCCGGTGGCGGAATACCACGGCGCAACGGAATCCTTCCAGTTCTTGAGCGAAGCGATCATCATCGTCAACCCCATAAAAGCAAATTGCCCTCCACGGCTCCCGCGGAAGGTCCGGGGAAGTATAGCGCCGTCCGGGCGAGTTTCAAGCCGATTCCTCCAGCTCGCGGCAGATGATCCTATCCGGCGGGCAGGCGCGGTCGGGGATGCCGGCGAGCACTAACGCACCGACCGGGTTCGCCGCGGCGAGGGCATGCGCGACATGCATGTGCAGGCACTTGATCCGGGAGAAGTCGGCCGTCCCTCCGATCCCCCGGGTCTCGAGTGGTGCGAGCAGCCCGGTCCGATCCAGCTCGGTTCGGGCTTGCGGTGAAAGGAGCTGCAGCCGGGTGTTGATGTAATCCCGATGCGCCGCTTCAACCCGAGCGGCGAAGTCAGGATCGGCCCGGAGCCGGGCCTCGATCTCCCGGATCATCCCCCGTGCCTCGATCCGGTCGATCTTGCGGGCAAGGTAGGGGCAGGTGAGCCAGTAGGTGGTGGGGAATGGCTTCCCCTCCACGAGCGGATGGACCACGACCACCTGCGGGTAGCCGTACTCACAGCGAACCGCGATCCCCCGCACGCCGCGCGGGGGGCGGCCGAGTTGCCGCTCGATGATGCGGAGATCGTCTAATGTTGCCGGTTCCATCTCTCAGTCCCGTACTTCTCCCGCACGAGCTCCTCCGCCCGCCGGATCTCGTCTTGGGTCACCACCCCGTCCCTCGGTTCGGATCCGCACGTCCGGGCGATCCCGACCGCGGCCGCGACCCCGACCTGCTCGAGTGGGACCTCCTCTCCGATTATCTCGGACAGGGAGGCGGTGGGAAAGGGGTGTGACGGCACGGCCGGGGTACGATAGCCGGGGCGCAGAGCGCACAGGAGCCGTTCCATCGGGATCGAATCGGGGCGCACGATGAGCGTGGTGTGGTAGAGGAGAGCCTTCCCCCGCCGCGCCTGGGC
>JAGGSO010000118.1 GCA_021159055.1 Candidatus Bipolaricaulota bacterium
GCTGATCCCCATTTTCGTCTTGATGCACCGCCTTCACCTCTATGACACGCTCTGGGCTCTTATCTTACCCGGGATAGTGCAGGGATTTGGGATCTTTTTAATGAAGCAGTATTTTGACGGGCTTCCCCATGCTCTTGATGAGGCAGCATTGATCGATGGGGCAAGTGATTGGCAGATATTCTGGAGAGTCTTGATGCCATTGGCAAAGCCAGCCCTTGCTGTATTGGTCATCAACACCTCGCTCACAAGCTGGAACGCCTTCCTCTTGCCATTGATCCTGACCGCGTCGAAGCGTAACAGAACCTTGGCCCTGGGACTGGCCCTCTATCAATCACAATACGGGATCGATTATGTGCACAGCATGGCAGCAGCGAGTATTTCCTCTCTGCCCATCCTTGCAATCTTCCTCATCTTTCAACGAAATATCATCGCCGGCCTCACAAGGGGGGCGGTCAAATAGATCACGGAAGGGAACCAAAATGAACGATTGGATCACTGAATCAAGGAATCCTGCCTCACACGGGTTAGACAACAAGCCGGTTGAAGAGATATTGCACATCATCAACGCCGAAGACAAAAAGGTTCCGGAGGCAGTCGGCCAAGCGATAGACCAAATTGCGGTTGCCGTCGAAGCATTTGTTACAAGTTACCGCCGTGGTGGACGGATATTCTACGTCGGTGCAGGTACAAGCGGCCGATTGGGAGTCGTCGACGCTGTAGAATGCCCTCCCACCTTCGGGGTCCCACCGGAACGCATTCAGGGGATTCTCGCGGGCGGGATGAACGCCTTTTTCAAGGCCGAAGAGAGCTACGAGGATGATCGCGATGGAGGCAGAAGACTGATCGAGGAACGAACAATGAGCGAGAAAGACCTCATCGTCGGCATAAGCGCGAGCGGAGAGACTCCCTTTGTCCTCGGCCTTATTGAAGCAGCAAAACAAAGGAGCATCAAGACGGTCGGGATCACAAACAACCCTCAATCGACCCTCGCTCGTCTAGTTGAGATCCCCATCGTCGTAGTGGTAGGACCAGAGGTGATCGCAGGCTCAACTCGCATGAAGGCCGGTACGGCGCAGAAACTGGTTCTAAATATGCTGAGCACAACAGCAATGGTAAAATTAGGTAAAGTATACGATCACTTCATGATCGATCTCCAAGCAAGTAATAGCAAACTGCGCCGGAGGGCGGAGGAAATGGTACGCACATTGACCGGGGAAGACCCCAAACTGGTCAAACAGACCCTCATGCAAGCGAACTATGCCGTTAAACCAGCCCTGATAATGCTCAAGGGCAAAGTTTCATACGAGAAGGCTAAGAAGCTCCTCGAACGACATCACGGTGTAGTACGTGAGGCCTTAGAGGAACTTGGAATAAAGGAGGACTAAAATCTTAGTCGTTGGTTTGATGTCTGGTACCTCGATGGACGGGGTTACTGCGGCCTTGGCCAAGATTGAAGACATCCCCGAGGTGCAAGAGCATGCACGGCCGAGGCTCAAGGTGCGGCTTCTGACTTACGAGACTTATCCTTACCCACTTGCCGTTCGTGAGCATCTGTTGGAGCTCTGTGAAGCGGGCAGCACCCGGGAGCTCTGCACGATGAACTTTCAGTTAGGAGAGATCTTCGCTGCGGCAGCCTTGAAGATCATTGAAAAAGCAGGGAAAAAACCTTCCGATATCGGGATTATCGGAAGTCACGGGCAGACTGTCTGTCATCTTCCGCGCCAAGGGACGCTTCAGATCGGAGAACCAGCCGTAATCGCCGAACGCACGGGGATTACTACAGTGGGTGACTTCCGCCCCCGTGATATCGCAGCTGGAGGCGAAGGCGCGCCGCTCATCCCCTATGTGGATTACGTGCTCTTTTCAAGCCCCAAGATAAGCAGAGTGCTTCTCAATATCGGCGGGATCGCTAACGTAACTTATCTCCCCGCTGGGACAGGGCTAGAGGAGATTAAGGCGTTTGACACCGGGCCTGGGAACATGCTCCTCGACGGGGTCATGCAGCGGCTCACCAAAGGAGAGCTTAGCTATGACAAAGATGGAGCCCTGGCATCCAAAGGCCGGGTTTATTCAGACCTTCTCGCTGAATTGATGCGACACCCCTTCATCCGCAAGGCACCGCCGAAAAGCACCGGTAGAGAAGAATTTGGAAATGCTTTCCTCGATAAAATCCTTGACATCGCTCAACAGAAGGGCCTGAGTACAGAAGATCTTTTGGCAACGCTTACGGCGTTCACCGTGGAATCGATCGTGGAAAACTGCCGCCTCTTTTTAGGGGAGTTCACCGAGTTGATCGCTAGCGGTGGCGGGGCTAAAAACCGCGCCCTTATGCGCGGCCTAGGGGAACGGCTTGTGGGGGTAAAGGTTACAACCACTCAGGAGTACGGCATCCCGGTTGAGGCCAAGGAGGCGCTGGGGTTTGCTATCCTGGCCTACCAGACCCTGAACCATCGACCGAACAACGTTCCTGCCGCTACCGGGGCTAAAAGGGCCGTAGTGTTAGGGAAGATAACCCAGGGGAGGTGAAGATGGGCCCATTACAACTTTCATCCGTCCGCGATCCGCGGGAAGCAGGGATGGACCGGGACCGTCTTTCCTTAATAGATAGGATCTTGGAAAAAGAGATAGAGGTAGGGAGCATTCCCGGGGCCGTCGTCCTGATTGCAAGAAAAGGGAAGATCGTAAAGCATCAGGCCTATGGACAAGCGATGGAAGAACCTACGCGACGCGAGATGACCACTGATACAATCTTTGATCTTGCCTCGTTGACGAAGGTAGTGGTAACGGTGCCCTTAGCTCTCTTACTCACAGAGCACGGCGCTTGGCGGTTGGAAGATCCGATTACGCGATTTCTACCTCCTCTTAAATGGGGTAGAGGTGTGTCCATTCATCATCTTCTGACACACACTGCCGGCCTGCCGCCGTGGGCTGCATTGTTCTCCTTGGCTAAAAACAGGGAAGAGGTTTTGGAATTGCTCACTAGTGAAAGATGGCCTGTAGCGACTCCGATTTGTGCCCCGGGAGAGCGCGTTATCTATAGCGACCTTGGTTACATCATCTTGGGGCTGGCCATTGAGAAAATCACCGGAAAAGACCTTGCTGCCCTTGGAAGGGAATGGATCTTCTCTCCGCTGCAGATGCAGGATACGATGTTTAATCCTCCGGAGAGCCTTGCCACGCGGATCGCCCCGACCGAGGATGATCCAAAGCGGGGTGGTGTGTTGGTAGGGACGGTTCATGACGAGAACGCCTGGGCTCTGGGTGGAGTAAGCGGCCACGCTGGACTCTTCGCTACAGCAAACGATCTTGCCATCTATGCTCAAATGCTCTTGAACGGTGGCCACTACGGGAACAAGAGAGTACTGTCATCCCGCTCGGTTGAGTTGATGGTTTCACCTCAGACTGAGGGCTTGAATGAGCGAAGAGGGTTGGGCTGGCTCCTACAAGGAGAGAGCACTGTCACGGCCGGAGACCTGCTTTCAGAGCTGGCTTTCGGTCACACCGGATTCACTGGGACCTCGCTGTGGATCGACCCACGCAATGACCTCATCGTAGCGCTCTTGACCAACCGCGTCCACCCATCGCGCGAGCGTGGCAAAGGCGAAATTTCCCGAATAAGGGCATTAATAAATGATATCAGCGTGGGGGCGATTGTCGATGAATAAATTGTTAATCCGTAATGGAACTATTGTTTTACCCTCTCACAATGAGATCAAGAACACGGATTTGCTCGTCGAAAGCGGCGTCATCGCTCATTTAGGAAGGATTCCGGAGGGAATTAAAGGGCAAACCATCGATACTCGAGGTCTCTATGTCGCACCTGGATTCATCGACCTCCAGGTGAACGGCGGCGTAGGGCATAACTTCGAGGATGCTGCCCCGGATGAGATCCGCAAAATCGTCGACTTCTATGTATCTCACGGGACCACCGGCCTTCTCCCGACCACGGTGACCGCGCCGATCGCCGGGATAAGGGCGACGATCGATCGGGTGAAGCACGCCGATCATCCCGCGGTCTTGGGGATGCACATCGAGGGGCCGTTCATCTCCGAAAAGAGAAAGGGGGCACATAACCCTGACTACATCATCGATCCATCTGTAGAGAAGTTCGATGAGCTCGTGGCCGGGAACGAGGGGTTCATCAAGATCGTCACCCTTGCTCCGGAGCGCCCCGGTGCCGAAAAATTGATCGCCCGCATCAGGGAGATCGGAGCGATCCCATCCCTCGGCCATTCCGACGCGACCTACGATGAGGCCATTGCCGCGATCGAGCGCGGGATCGGGCTCTTCACCCACACCTTCAATGCGATGCGCGAGTTTCACCACCGTGCGCCCGGGGCGGTCGGGGCAGCACTCGTTTCTGCCGTCATGACCGAGCTGATCGCTGACGGGATCCACGTCCATCCCGGGGCGATGCGGCTGCTGTACAAGGCAAAAGGGCCGGACCAAATCTGTCTCATCACCGACGCGATCAGCGCCGCCGGGCTCGCCGATGGCGAGTACAGCCTGGGCGGGTTGCAGGTGCTCGTCAAAGACGCGACCGCCCGGCTGGCCGATGGAACGCTCGCCGGGAGCACGCTCACCATGGATAAAGCGGTGAAGAACTTCATGGCTGCCACCGGTTGCTCCCTCCCCGAGGCGGTGCGTTGCGCCACGCTCAACCCGGCGCGCCTGCTCGGGATCGACGAGCATAAAGGATCGATCGCCGTTGGCAAGGACGCCGATCTGGTAATCTTCGATGAAGATTTCACTGTCCACTACACGATCATCAGCGGAGAGGTGGTCTATGCGCGTGATCGTTAAGGACGATTATCAAGGAATGAGTCGGGAAGCAGCACGGATCGTGGCCCGCCAGGTATTGAGCAAGCCGGACTCCGTCCTCGGCTTGCCCACTGGCGATACCCCGATCGGGATGTATGCTACCCTTGTGCGGATGTACAAATCCGGGCTCATCGATTTCTCCCGGGTCGTTACGTTTAACCTCGACGAGTTCTGTGGTCTTCCCCCTGATCATCCGGAAAGTTACCATCGCTATATGCGCGAAAAGCTATTTGCTCACGTTAATCTCGCCTTGGAGAACACGTTCATCCTCGACGGGACAGCGCAGGACATCTCTGCGGAATGCCGCCGCTACGAGGAAGCACTAGCCCAACATGGCGGGATCGACCTCCAGGTGCTCGGGATCGGCACGAACGGGCACATCGGCTTCAATGAACCGGGGGTAGATTGGGGCATGACGGTAGGACTGGTAACCCTATCGGAAGAGACCAGAAGACGGGAAGCGCGGCATTTTCGTGATCCCACTCAAGCCGTCCCTACACAAGCATTAACTATGGGGATCAAGACGATCATGCGTTCGCGAAGGATCCTTCTCTTAGCCTCGGGCGAAGAAAAGGCCATGGCTACAAAGAAGGCGATAGAAGGCCCGGTCACTAAAGAGGTTCCTGCCTCAGTGTTGCAACTTCATCCCGACGTGACGGTGGTCCTAGACCAAGAGGCGGCTTCCCTGTTGCGATCCCGGCCGACAACAAATAAGATAACCGGCAACAGGCCCTGAAATTGTCCACACCTTTCAGGACGTGAGGGGAGGAAACGCCGACGTTGGGGGAGGGCATGAGCCCTTCCTCTACCTCGTCTGCGTCTGCATCAAGGCAAGATGCTCCCCAAGGGAGGCTGAGAGCGAATTGATCGCGTGCCGATGAGATTCTTCGACACTCACTGCGACACCGTCCAGAAGGTCCTCGACGGAAGGCTTAATTTTCAGACCGGGGAGGGGGAAGGACACGTATCTCTCCCCGGGATGCTCTCCGCCGGCTCGTGCGCTCAGATATTCGCGGTTTTTGTGCTGAGCGAGCACTACCCGGGGACCGAACTCGCCCGGGCCGAGGAGATGATCGCTACCATCGAGCGGATGGCTGCGGACAGCGGCGGGAAGCTGAAGACAGTCCGCACCGCGGCCGAGCTGGAGGAATCGTGCGCCGGCGGTCCGATCGCGGCGCTGATCGGCCTGGAGGGAGCGGATCCGTTGGAGGGAAATGCGGAGAACCTTCGACATTTCTACGATCTCGGGGTGCGGGACATCATCCCGGCGTGGAAGGACAACCCGTTTTCCGGAACGGCGTTCGGCACGAACACCCCGCTCACAGCTGAGGGGATCAAACTGATCGAGCTCGCCGAGGAGCTTCGCGTGATGGTCGATGTCTCCCATCTGTCCGACGCCGCATTCGAGAGCGTGCTTGAGCTCGTTACCCGCCCGTTCATCGCCAGCCACTCCAACTGCCGCGCCCTCTCCCCCACCCTGCGCAACCTGACCGATGCGCAGATTCGCGCCCTCGCCGACCGGGGCGGGGTGATGGGGATCAACCTGTCACCTGCGTTCCTCGACCCGGAGTACTACGCCCGTACTTTACCGTTCTGGGAGCGGTTCATCGCCCCCGGGTTCAGCGAGGATGAGAGGAAACGGCTGATGGAGGAGATCTCCCGCATTCCTCGTCCAGAGCCGGAGTGGATCGCACGCCACGTGCGGCATGCGATCAAGGTGGGCGGCGAGGACGTGATCGGCCTCGGCGGCGACCTGGACGGGATCACATCCACCCCGATGGGGATAAACGGGATCGCTGACTATGCGAAGATTCCGGATCTCCTCCTTGCGGCCGGGCTGAACACCCGCCAGGTGGAGAAGGTCTGCTATCGGAACTTTCTCCGCGTTTTCACCGCAGTCCTTCCCGACTAAATCCAGACCGATACGGCGAGGGCGATCCATGCCCCGGCGAACACCACAGGGAGCAGGGATATCAGGCAGTGATACGAGAGGCGTGCGTGTTTGCGAAATCGGATCGCCTCCGTCTGCCACTCCTTCCCGCGCCATGCGCTCCCCGGGAGGATCGCTTCCTCTCCGGCGATCAGCTTGGCCAATCCGCGGTAAAGCTCAGTCCCGGCGAACTGCCCCTCGATGCTCCGCAGGAGCGCCTCGAAGTGGGCGAGTTCATGCCAGGCACGGGATTGGATGAGGCTCCAAATCAAGGAGAGTAATGCCCCGATCCCGGCGAGGACGGTGAGGAAGTATCGCCCCTCCCCTCCGGTGTAGGAGAAGGAGACGAACGCGATCGGGAAGGCGAGGAGACAGCTTGCAAGGAGGAACCCGGCCGCGATCGTCCAGTACGTCCGCGCCTTGTCCCCGGCCGCTCCGCTGATCGCTTGGTAGAGGTGCAGCCATTCTTCAAGTTCCATAACGCAAGTCTCTCTTCCCCGTGTCACGAGTGGAAGCGGTTCGTTCCGGAAAATTCAGGACAATCGTCCCTTTTCCCTCCCACTTGCCGCGGGAGAGCGCGACGTGGTATCTTTGTGCAACGGCTTTACAGGCTCCGGGGGAGGGAATGATCAAACAGATACTGGAGGACCTTGCTGAGAGCGTAATCGCCCGCTCTCCGTACCGCCGTGCTCTCGTCTCATGCTATGAGAAGCCCCTCGTCCCCGCCCCTGACTCCACGAGCCGCGTTCTCGATTATGCCGCCCGTGGGCTCACTCCGGACGAGGAGCAGGGGATCCGCATGTTTATCGCCGGAGGTGGGGTGGTGCGGGGGGAGAAGTTCAATCCGGTATTCCGCATGGGAAATTCCTACTACATCCCGGCCGGAAGCGTCCCGTATTCGCTCGGGCCGCGCATCCCGAGCCATCGTCGGTTCATCAACCCGCACGGTTGGCACTCCGCCGATCTCCTTCTCGTGCCGTGCCTGATCGACGACCGGATCGTGGGGCAGATCTCCGTCGACGACCCGCGTGACGGGGCGAAACCGACCCCGGAAAGCCTCCGCGCGCTGGAGGAACTCGCCAGGGTAGCCGCGATCGCCCTCTCCCAGGCGCGTCAGCGGGAGAGCCTGAGCCAGCGCCATCGCCTGTTCAGCTTTCTCACCGAGAACGCAATGACCGGGGTGTTCATCGTGCAGGATGGCAGGATCAGGTACGCCAACGACCGGGCGATCGAGCTGTTCGGCTACTCCCCCGCGGAGCTCCTCGCGCTCGAGCCGTGGTGGCAACTCTTCCATCCCGACGATCGTGCCCCCCTCCGCGAGGCGTGCGACCGGCTCCTCCCCGGCGAACTGGAGACGCGCGGGATCAGAAAGGACGGGCGGATCGTCTGGCTGAAGCTGCAGTCCCTGGCGATGGAGTACGGGCGTAAACCGGCGCTCCTGTTAAATCTACTCGACATCACCGACCGGATCCAGGCGGAGACGCTGCTCAAGGAGAAGGCATTCCGCGATCCCCTCACCGGCCTGTTCAACCGCCACTATTTCGACGAGACGATCCAGCGGGAACTCAAGCGGTCCCAGCGCTACAAGCGGCCGTTCACCCTGATGATGACCGACCTGCGTGGGTTCAAGCAGGTGAACGACCGACTCGGGCACCAGGCAGGAGACCAGATCCTGCGCGAGGTGGCACAGCTCGTGCAGGAGCAGATCAGGGAGAGCGACTGGGTGATCCGCTACGGTGGAGACGAGTTCCTCATCATCCTCCCTGAGACCGGGATTCAGGTGGAAGCGCTCGCCCAGCGGCTTCGCCGCGTCGTCGAGGAATGGGCGGCGGCCCGCATCCCCGAGGTCGGGTTGGGAATCGACATCGGCTGGTCCACCTGGACCCCGGAGGACAACCTCTCCCTCTCCCGTCTCCTCCAGCTCGCCGACGCCAACATGTACTCCGAGAAAGGGGCGAATCCATCCCGATGAGTTGGCAATCACACCTTGAATTTGCTAAGATAATTGAAGGAGAGGAGAGGGAGCAATGGAAGGAGCCTCCAACCACACAGAGCCCGTCGATTTTTCTTCGGAGCTGTTCCGCGCCGTCGCCGGAAGGGCGGGTGGAATAGAGAGAATCCTGAGAGCGGTCCTTGCTGGTGCCCAGGAGATCGTCTTCGTGAAGGACGTTGACGGCCGGTATATCCTGGTCAACCCTGCGTTCGCCCGGTTTGTCGGCCGCCCCATAACCCAGATCATCGGGAAGACCGATTCCGAGCTATTCCCGACTGAAGCCGAAGCATTGCGGAACGACGATCGCCGCGTCCTCTCCGCGGGGAAGCCGGTTCACACCATGGACCGGATCACGCTCGCGGGGGAGGAGCGCATCTTCCTGACGACCAAGATCCCGATCCCGGATGAGAGCGGTAGCGAGATCGCGGTCTGCGGCCTAGCGGCGGAGATCACTGGAGAGGTGCGGGTGCGTGAGCAACTCACCCACCTGAACCGGGTGTTGCATGCGATCAGGAAGGTGAATCAATTAATCACGCGTGAGAAGGACAAAAACCGCCTGTTGCAGGGGGTGTGCGACGATCTTGCCGAAACCCGTGGCTACCGGGGCGTGTGGATCGCCCTGCTCGATAGCGATGGTAGCCTGACCTCATTCTTCCACTCCGGACTGGGAAGGGCAGCAACCGCTGTTCAGGGAATGCTCAAATCCGGAAGGTTTATGGAATGTGCTCGCCGTGCCCGCGAACGGCCGGGAGTGGTGGTGATAGCGGATCCGGCGTCCGAGTGCGGGGATTGCCCCCTCCTCAGGGAAGCGCCTGAACACCGGAAGCTGGTCGCCCGCCTGGAGTACGACGGGAAGCTATACGGCCTGATCGCGGCTGAGATCCCGCGGGAGTATGCTGCGGTAAAACAGGAACAAGAGCTGTTCTCTGAACTGGCGGAGGACGTTGGGTTCGGGCTTTACCGGCTCGAGGCCGAAGCGGCCCGGCGTGAATCCGAGGAGCGATTCCGCTCGATCGTCGAAAACTCGCACGCCGGGATCATGATGATCGATGCGAACTACCGCATCGTGTACATGAACGATTCTCTCACCCGAATCTTCGGCTGGGAACGCGATGAAGTGATCGGTCACGACTTTCGCGAGTTCCTCGACGAGGAGTCGCGCGAGCTTGTGGCCGAGCGCTATCGCCGCCGCCAGGCCGGGGAGGATGTCCCAGCCCGCTACGAGTTCAACGTATTAGGAAAGGATGGGGCGAAGCGGCGAGTGGAGGCCGCTTCCAGTGTCATCCGTGACGCAGCAGGGGAAGTGCGTACAATCGCCCAGCTCCTCGACATCACTGCCCGGAAACGGATGGAGGAGCGACTGCACGCGATCTATTCCCTCACCCGGCAGTTGGCCCTGTCCACCGACCCTGAAGAGATCGCTGATGAGGCAGTGAAGACGGCGCGGAAAGTATTGGGGATGCGGGATTGCTCCCTCTACCTCATCGATCGCGAGAAGGAGGCACTGGTCCTCGCCGCGCACTCACTCGCCGTTGATCCGAAATACCATGAGCTTCCGCTTGCCTCCGAGCGCGGGATAATGGCGGCGGTAGCACAGACCGGCGTTGCAGCATACCTCCCCGACGTCTCCCGCGATCCTCGCTACATCCCCGTGCGGGAGGAGAACCGATCCGAGCTCTGCGTCCCACTCAAGGTGGGAACGAGGACCATCGGAGTGTTGAACGTGGAGAGCACGGAGCCCGATGCGTTCGGTCCGGAGGACCAGGAACTCCTCGAATCGCTCGCCGACGGCGTCGCCGTCGCCCTGGAGGGGGCGCGGCTCTATCGCGAGCTCGAGCAGGAGCACGCCCGGCTGCGGCAGACGCTGGACGGGATCATCGCCGCCCTGACTGCTGCGATCGAGCTGCGCGACCCCTACACCGCCGGGCACCAACTCCGGGTGGCTGAACTCGCGACAGCGATCGGAGAGGAGATGGGACTCTGTTCTGATAAGATCGAGGCGATCCGCTACGCCGGTCTCGTGCACGACATCGGGAAGCTCGCCGTCCCGGCCGAGATCCTCGCCAAGCCGAGCGAGCTCACCGCCGCCGAGTACGCGATCATCAAATCCCACCCGGAACAGGCCTACGATATCCTGAAGGAAATCGACTTCCCGTGGCCGGTGGCGGACATCGTCCTTCAGCACCACGAGCGACTGGACGGCTCCGGCTACCCGCAGGGGTTGAAGGGGGACGAGATCAGGCTCGAATCGCGGATCATCGCGGTCGCAGACGTAGTAGAAGCGATGAGCTCGCACCGCCCGTACCGACCGGCCCGGGGGATCGACGCCGCCCTCGGGGAGATTCGGAAGAACAAGGGGAAGCTCTACGATCCCGACGTCGTCGATGCCTGCCTGGCAGTCTTCGAGAAGGGGTTCGCGTTTTCGCAGTGATCCTGAGCTCCGAGGACTCAGGGGTTGTGTTCGGTGTGATGTGCGTTACAATCAGGCCCATGACACGGATGATCGGACTCGTTCTTCTCGGGCTGGGGATCCTGATCCTCCTCAGCGGATGCTGCATCGGGAACCTCTGCTTCTAGGGCGCCGGAGGCAATCACCGCCTGGCCGAGCGCGATCCCTCCGTCCCCGGGCGGGACGAGTTCGTTCGTATAGTAGCTGATCCCCGCTTCCTCGATCCGCTGCCGAATCCGGCCGGAGATCGCGTCGTTGTACGCGACCCCGCCGGAGAGGGCGATCGCTCCGATCCCAAGTCCGCGTGCAAGCTCGATCGCGATCCGCGCCGTCCCGTCGGCGAGGTATGCCTGCGCGCTCGCCGCGATGTCGTCCGGGGCGAGCGTCCCCACCCGCCGGTAGAGCTCCAGGAACGCGGAGACGGTGTCGAGGATCACCAGCCCGTCGCGTTCATCGGTTCGCACCGGGAGATGGATCTCCCGTCCCGAGCTCGCCGCGGCCTCGAGCCGCATCGCCGGCTCCCCCTCGTAGGTGCGGAGCCGGGCGATTCCGATCAGCGCCGCGACCGCGTCGAGGAACCTCCCGGCGCTCGTGGTAGCAGGAGAGTTCAGTCCGGTTTCGAGTTGATGCAGGACGACCTCCACCTCGATCTCCTCCATCTCCCGCGCCCGCAGAAACTCTGCGATCTCCTCTTGCTTCACCCCGGCGGCGTGGAGGTAGGCGGCCGCCATGCGGGCCGGCTTCCGCGCTGCCAGATCGCCGCCGGGAAGCCTGACCGGGGATAGGGTCCCGGCACGCACGATCTTGCCGTCCTGGGCCACGAAGATCTCTCCCCCCCACGCGGTTCCGTCG
Organism: Candidatus Bipolaricaulota bacterium; assembly: GCA_021159055.1. NCBI lineage: Bacteria > Candidatus Bipolaricaulota > Candidatus Bipolaricaulota bacterium. The sequence continues at coordinate 12,046 of JAGGSO010000118.1, forward strand.
GTTCCGTAGCCGTAGCCGTCGAGCACTACCCCGACCGCCTCGGTCAGCCCGTGCTCTCCCAGCACGGAGGCGAGATGGGCGACGTGGTGCTGGACCGGGACGGCGCGGGCCCGGTGCAGCGCGGCGAGCTCGGCGGCGTAGCGGGTGGTGATGAACCCAGGATGGAGGTCGTGGGCGACGATCCGCGGGGGTGGGGCCCCGGTTATCCGGCGCAGGTGGCCGATCGCCTCCTGCAGAAACGCGAACGTGTCGAGGTCATCGACCGTCCCGATGTGCTGGGACATCGTCACCCGACCCTCGAAGTAGAGGGCGAACGCAAGATCGCTCTCCGGCCCGAGCGCGAGGATCGGAGCGTTCCCAAGGTCGATCCGGAACCCCTCGGGGACGTAACCGCGCGAACGGCGCAGGAGCTTCGCGTTACCCCCGCTTATCCTGACCACCGAATCGTCGCACCGGGCGACGATCCTTCTGTCGTGCAAAAGGAAGTGATCAACGATTCCGGATAGCTCGTGTTCGATGCGGGTGTTCTCGATCAGCATCGGGCTCCCGGGCCGGTTGGCGCTCGTCATCACAAGCGGGGTCTCGAGCTGGGCGAACAGGAGATGATGCAGCCCGGAGTAGGGGAGCATCACCCCGACGGTGTGCAGGCCGGGAGCGACCTGCTCGGGGAGCGCCCCCGGACGCTGGCGGAGGACGACGATCGGCCGGCGCGGGCTGCGGAGGAGGGCCCATTCTTCCTCCGTTACCTCCGCGATCCGGGGCAGGATCTCTTCGGTCGCCATCAGGGCGAACGGCTGTCCCGGCCGGCCGAGGCGGGCACGCAGCTCCGTAACGGCGTCCGCGTTCGTCGCGTCGCAGGCGATGTGCGTCCCGCCGATCCCCTTGATCGCCACGATCTCGCCGGATTTCAGGGCCGCAGCGGCGCACGCGATCGGATCATCATCCGTCCCGTCGAACGTGAGCCGCGGGCCGCACCTCGGACAGGCGATCGTCTGGGCGTGGTAGCGACGGTCGAGCGGGTCGGTGTACTCGGCACGGCAGTCCGCGCACATCGGAAAGTCGCGCATCGAGGTGCGCGGCCGGTCGTAGGGGAGGGACTCGATCACCGTGAACCGGGGGCCGCAGTTGGTGCAGCTCGTCGCCCAGTAGCCGCGGTAGCGGGTATCTCCGAAGATATCGGCGATGCACTCGTCGCAGATCGCGATATCGGGAGGGATCGCCCCGGCGCTCCCTGCCCCGTCCTTGGACGGAACGATCCTGAATCCCGCTTCTCCGGTCGGGGGGATCTCCTCCACGCTGATCGCCCCGATCCGGGCCAGCGGCGGGTGCTTCTCACGCAGGTCGGTCAGGAAGCCCTCGATCTCCTGTGGGTCCCCTTCGATCTCGATCTCCACCCCGGCGTCGCCGCGGTTGCACACCGATCCCGCGAGTCCATGGGCGTGGGCGATCCGGTACACAAACGGGCGGAACCCGACCCCCTGCACCACCCCGGTGACGATCAGCCGGCGCCGCTCACGCTCCATTCTGCGTCGGTGCGGGCGACTCGACCGTCACCCGATCGATGTACAGCTCTCTCCCGGAGACCACCTCGACCTCGGCCCCGCACTGGGGACAGGTGATCACCGGGACGATGAAGTGAAACTCGGGATCGTCGAGGTAGTCCGGTTTTCCGGTGTAACCGCAGCGCGGGCAGCGGATTCGCGCCTCCACCGGCTCGATCTCCAGCCGTGCCCCCTCCAGTCGCGTCCCCTTTGTCAGGATCTCGAACGCGCTCTTCACCGCCCACTCCACCGGCTCGATCTCCAGCCGTGCCCCCTCCAGTCGCGTCCCCTTCGTCAGGATCTCGAACGCGCTCTTCACCGCCCACTCCGACAGGACGCGCATCTCCCCCTTCTTCAGGTAGACGACTTCCACCCGGCCGGGATGGGGTTCGAGCTGGGGGAGGAGCCCAGCGATGAGCTCGCTCACCACTGCGTATTCGTGCATTCGATCCCCAGTGCACGGATCAGTTCATCGATCCCGCGGTTGTTCCTGGCGTCGGTCAGGACGACGCGGCCATGCGGGTTCACCCGCTTGTAGTCCGAAACAAGGACCTGAGGGTCGACCCCGACCGCCGGGGCGAGGTCGATCTTGTTGATGGCGACGAGATCGGTCTGGGCGAAGATCTTCGGGTACTTGCGGATCATGTCGTCCCCCTCGGTGACCGAGATCACGACGAGTTCAACATCCGCCCCGAGAGGGAAGTCAGCCGGGCACACGAGGTTCCCCACGTTCTCGATGAACAGGAGGTCGAGCTCGTCGAGCGGGAGGGACTCGAGGGCATGGCTCACCCGATGCGCGTCGAGATGACAGTCGTCCTGGGTGTTCAGGTTGACGGAGTTGATTCCGTGGGCGAGGAAGCGGCGATGGTCGTCGTCCCCGGCGGTGTCCCCGGCCACCGCCCCGATCTTGTACCCGCACGGCTTGATCCGCTCCACGATTCGCTCGATCAGAAGGGTCTTTCCGGACCCGATCGCCCCCATCACGCTGATCGCCCTGACCCCCTTCTCCTTGAGGAGGGTGTAGTTTTGTTCGGCAAGCTCGAGCTGACGCGCTAAAATGTCCTCTCCGTTGAGACGAATGTCATGCATCTCTCCTCCTTCGGGAGTGATGATAAGCGGTGGAAATTGGGAACGCAATGAGGAGGACAGGGTGACGAGAAAACGGGATCATGCGCGCCTCCTTCGGGAGCTCGGCGATGAGTACGCGCGCCGGTTTCCGACCTCGGCGCGGTTGAACAAGCGGGCGGAGAACGTGCTCGTCGACGGAGGGAGCCACGCCCTCCGGCTGATGCGCCCGTTCCCGCCGCGGCCCGTCCGGGCGGACGGGGCGTGGATTCTCGATGAGGACGGACACCGAATCCTTGATTTCTGGCAGGGGCACCACGCCAACATCCTTGGTCACAACCCGCGGTTCCTGACGGATGCGCTCGCCCGGTATTTCCAGGACGGGCAGGGGCTCCTGACAGGGTTCACCGACAGGCTGCAAGTCGAGGTCGCCGAGCTCCTCTGTCGAACGACCGGAGCAGAGCGGGTCCGGTTCACCACCTCCGGGACACTTGCCACGATGTACGCGATCCTCCTCGCCCGCGGGTACACCGGGCGGAACATCGTGCTCAAGGTGGGAGGGGGATGGCACGGGGCACAGCCGTGGGGGCGCAGCCGTGGGGACTGAAGGGGGTCCATTTCGAGGGGGACATCGGCTTCCAGGGGATGGAGACGGCGGGATTGCCAGACGCGATGGACGCGCAGGTCGTCGTCACCCGGTACAACGACGCGGAGATGCTGGAGGATCGATTCCGAGAGTACGGTGATCGGATCGCCTGCTTCATCGTCGAGCCGTTCATCGGGGCCGGGGGGATGCTCCCCGCCGCGCCCGAGTTCCTGCGCACCGCCCGTGCCCTCACCGCGCGCTACGGGGCGGTCCTCATCTTCGACGAGATCGTGTCCGGGTTCAGGTTCCGCGCCGGAGACACAGGGAGGATGTACGGAGTACAGCCGGACCTCGCCGCGTTCGGGAAGGTAATCGGTGGTGGGATGCCGGTCGCCGCGGTCGGAGGGCGGGCGGAGATCATGGCCCTCGCCGGGCGCAAGGGCGGGATGCGGGTCGCGTTCTCCGGCGGGACCTACTCCGGACATCCCGCATCCCTCCTCGCGGCAAAGACGATGCTCGAACACCTCGTCGCGCACGAAGCCGAGATCTATCCCCGCCTGACCGAGCTTGCGATCCTCGCTCACCGCACCGTGGAAAAGGCGTTCATGGACGAGGGGATCTACGCGCGTTGCACCGGGTACGGGAACGAGGTCCTGCCCGAAAGTGCAAGCGCGATGCTCCTCTTCCCCTACGACGAGGGAGTCGTCCCCCGCAGTCCGGACGCGGCACGCAACCCGGAGATATGCGACCTGGTCCTCGGAGAGGAGGTGCTCCGTGTCGCCATGCTCCTCGAGGGGGTTCATGTCACCCATGGATTAGGCTCGGTGACGACCGCCCACACCGAGGACGACCTGCAGTTCCTCGGAGATGCGTGTCGCCGCGTCGCCAGGCGGATCGGGCCTTACCTCGCCTAACCGTTGGGGTCAAGTCTTGCAATCCAACACTAGGATCTACTATTTTCTCGTTGTCTCGCCTTGTGCAAGTGCCGGCTGACCCTTGACAGAAAACACTGCCCAAACCATGTCTCGTAGTGGCGGGGCTTGTCC